>NZ_CP059055.1:1200000-1500000 GCF_014058685.1 Lactobacillus johnsonii
GGCATCGGAAACTCTTTGTGGGCGGCTACTAAAATTTGGATATTTTTCATTTTTTAAAACGCACCATCCTGTTTTAATATACTTATTACACATTTAAAGAAAACTACTATATCAAACCATAAAGAAGCTTTTTTAACATATTCTAGTTCAATGTCACAACGTTCAGGATAACCTATATTACTCCTTCCGCTTGCTTGCCATAATCCTAAAGCTCCTGGCTTGACAGAAAGAAACATTTTTCTATCCAAACCTCGATATTCTACAAGTTCTTTTTTAACAATTGGTCTTGGACCAATCAAACTCATTTGTCCCATGAAAACATTTAAAAACTGTGGAATCTCGTCTAAAGATGTTTTTCTTAAAAAGGCACCAATTTTTGTAATTCGAGGATCTTCACCTTCGGGAAGTTTAAAATCGTTTTCTAAGTATTTTTGATATAATTCTGGATTTTTTTTCAATACTTCATCAGCATTGTATATCATCGATCTAAATTTCCACATCTTAAATGGCTTGCCTTCTTTTCCTATCCTCGTCTGGCCATAGAAAGGGCTATGCTTGTCTTGACGATAAATCAAAAAAGAAATTACTAAACTAGGCACAAATAAAACAATGATTGCTAAAGAACTCACTACAATATCTAAAGTCCTTTTAAAGAAATGGTAGAAGACGCGACCATCTTCACTGCTCTTGATTTTTTCAAAGGTTTCTTCCTTTATTCCTTCTCTTTCCACTGTGTTTCTCTCCCCATACAACAGCTAAAATATCCAAAACCGTTTCTTTTTATTTAAAGGTTTCCAATTTAAATTAACATTATCAGAATTAATAATGTTTCGTGCATTCTGCTTAAAGCTATTAGCAACATCCAATCCTTGCGTTTTTTCTAACTTCTCATAAGCGTCATGCATACGACTTTCTCGTTTTGGCAATGTATGGGCATCTGAAGCAAAAGTAGCTACTTGACCAGCTTCTACAAATCGATCAGCTAATTTTTCGATCTCTTTACCAAATACTCCCACATACGAACTAGCAGTTATTTGCGTTAAACAGCCTTGCTCAATAAACTCTTGTAATTTTTCTGGATGAGCCAAGATACCAGAATTTCTTTCTGGATGAACAATTATTGGTGTTATTCCCCGTCCTAACAATTTAAAAGTCATATCTTTGGCATAAGTCGGTACATCTTCACTTGGAAACTCCAATAACATATATCTACCATCTTCATCACAGAATAAGATATCATCATCATCTAAAGCTTGCGGTAAATTACCATTTAGACGAACTTCTTGACTTGGAAAGACAGTCAAAGGAATATTATGATTTTTTAATTCTTCCTGAAACTTAGCTGTCTCCTTAATGATATCTTTTTTATGATTTAAATATTTTCCATTTAGAGTATGCGGTGTCATTAATGCATGGGTAATTCCATCCGTTACTGCATCCTCTGCTAGACCTAATGATGAATCCAAATCAGGAGAACCATCATCAATTCCTGGTAATATATGTGAGTGAATATCAACTAATACCATTTTTTATTACTTCGTTTCTGTATCTTTTTCTTTGCTATACCCGTATCCATAGCCGTATCCATAGCCGTATCCATCTGGGCCAGTTCTTACATCATTCATTACATAACCTAAAACATGTGTCTTAGTTAAGTTAAGCATTTCAATTGCTCGTTCAACACCAGCTTTTTGAGTTATTCCTTGACGCACAACTAGAACTACGCCATCCATTTCACCAGCTAAAATTTGAGTGTCGGAAACTTCTAAAACGGGAGCTAAATCTAAAATTACTAGATCATAGTGTTCCTTAACCATGTTTAAAAAAGCACGCATTCTGTTCGAACCTAATAATTGAGCTGGATTAGGTGGAATAGGTCCAGCGGGCATTACCGAAAGGTTAGGAATAATATCTTCCTTCACAATGTTAGCCATATCAACTTCATTAGAATGTGACGTTAAAATAGTAGTCAAGCCTACTCGATTTGAAATATCGAATGTTTGATGCAATGTTGGTCTATGCAAATCGGCATCAATCAACAATACTTTTTTACCTGCTTGAGCCATTGTGACAGCCACATTAACTGTTACCGTTGACTTACCTTCACTAATATTAGCTGAAGTAAAGGCCAAGGCCTTAATTTGATGATCAACACTTGTAAAGTCAATATTAGTCTTAACTGTTCTAAACTGTTCACTTACTGGATTTTGTGGTTTTGCTACAGTAATTAACTTAGCACCATATTGCATGGTTTCATCAGTACCACGTTTTCTACGTCTATTAAACAATCCCATTTATACTCTCCTATACACGCTTCTTTTTACCAGAATTTTTATCTTTCTTATTAATACTAAAGTCATTAGATAAGTGGAAGTGAGACACATGACCTAAATTAGTTAAACCTAATTCCTTCGTCAAGTAGTCATCATCTCTGACTGTAGTATTAAATGAATCACGCAAGACAATTAAAGCAATACTGATAATTAATCCCAGTACAACGCCAGCTAGAGTAAATAATGAAGTCTTAGGGAAGGTCTTTGCTCCTAAAGAAGCAGGTGAAACAATCGTTACATTATTAACATTCATAATGCTCTTAATTTTATTCTTAAATGTTTGAGCAACTGCATTTGCGATTGCTTGAGCCTTTTCTGGATCATTACTCTTAGCACTAATCGTAAACACTTGTGATTGTTGTTGCGTAGATACTGACACTGCTTTTTGCATTTCTTTAGCACTAACGTTGTAGCCACGACCCGCTCTTCTTACAACAGCTGGCTCAGCGGTACTAACAAGCTTTTTAGTACCATCAGCTAAAGTCTTGTACTTAGCCTTTTTAGCTGGCTTTACGACTTCAGTTGGATTCTTAATCCACTTAGAAGCATCCTTTAAGATAACTGGACTAGTAACAATATCCTTATAAGTATTGATTACCTGTACATCGGCTTGTTGAGCATTATATGCTTGATTTGCATCAGTTTCATTACGTTTTTGATTAACCAAAATCTGAGTAGTTGAAGTATATTTTGGCTCAACTACAAAAGCAGCTAAGACAAATCCTACTGCTCCTAAGCCAACGGCCCAGGCGATAATTGCCCAAATATGTGCTCGAAGAAGCATCCATAATCTACGTAAATCGATTGTATTTTCAGTTTTTGTACTGTTTTCCACTTTTTCCTATTCTCCTGTCTTTAAGGTTTCCGGCTTAAGCCCTAAGGCAGCACGTAACTTATTACTAATTCTTTGACATTCTGCTTGACTAACTGACTCGTAAGCAACGCCATTCTCCCAATCACCTTGTCCCTGAGCATGATCAGTTGTGACATTATCGGTTGCATGACGATAGTTTTGAGCTAACGCAACCATATTATCAAATGTCAAGTTGGTCATCGTTTGCTTAGAGATTGAATTTAAGAATTCTTGGTTTACGACCGTCTTGTAAGAAATGGAACTCTTTAATAATGCCATAATTACAAGTCTTTGTCTCTCTTGACGCCCATAATCTCCTCGTGGGTCATCATACCGCATTCTACTGAATGCCAAAGCCTTCTTCCCATTCATGTGATAAGTTACGCCCTTAGTGAAGTGATAACCTTCATAATCAAATGTTAATGGCGACTTAACTGTCACTCCCCCAACTTGATCAATAGCCTTCTCTAATCCTCCCATGTTTACCATTACGTAAGCATCCGTCGGAACATTGAAGTACTTCTTGATCGTTTTAACAGTTTCATCTACACCACCATAAGTATAGGCTGCGTTAATCTTAGCTGGTGAATAGTCTGGATAATCCGGTAAGTTAACTTTCATATCTCGAGGCAAGCTGACAACTGTTGTCTTATTGGTTTTAGGATTGATTACCATCATCATAATGGTATCTGTTCTCCCCTTGTAAGAACGTCCAAATTCACCTGTATCTGTTCCCAATAAAAGCAGGCTCATTGGCTTCTTATCTTTCAGTGTGTCGCTAACCTTCCGATCACTAATTTCATTACTCATCGGATTATACATATTGTTAGTGGCAACATGGATATTGTGCCAAGCGATAATAACCGCAATGATGTCTACTGCTAGGAAGACACCTAATACAATCCAAAAGATACGCCAAAACTTTTTACGTCGATGATGACGGTGATGATGTGAGCGATGTCTTAATTCATTATCACTATTCTTATGATCCATTTTATTCCTCTTTTATTTTTTGCTTTTTAGTAACACTAAAAATCATTATACAAAAAATATATGAAAATTCATAGAAAATTCACAATTAGCATAAAAAAACACATTTATTGAATCAGAACATGCTCTAAATAGCGCTCTAACCACCTTCACGTTGATAAGTATACTGGCACCCCCCCCCAGAAATCAACCTAACCTCGGCAAAAATACAGTTTTCGTTATTTAATTTGCTGCGTTTTTTATTTAATTTTTCAAAGCGTTTTTCAATTTAACCATTAAATTCTTCTTTACTCTCTGCAGAGTTCGCCTTGAACATCCCGCCACCTCAACCAAATTTGTAATTTCTTTTTGTGCGAGCAAATGTTCAAAAAACACTAGTTTTTCAATTCCATTTAATTCCTTGACTTTATCTTTCAAAATTATTAAGTTATCCCATTCAATTTTTTCCTTCTTTAATTCAAGCTCGTTATTTATCTCTTCGCTTCTTTCTTCTCGGCGTTGAACCTTTCTTAATTCATCTAACGTATGCCAAAGAATCTTCTTAAAGACAAGCCGATCAATATCGTGGTCCTGACTATTCTCAAGCATCCCCGCATAAATCAAAACTCCATCCTGGACCAAGTCCGCATACTCTTGATAATCTTTCCTCACGCCAGCAGCCTTAATTGCTCCGCAAACCAAGCGGCGATTTTCCCAGGCTTTAATAAAATTCTCTTCTTTAATCATGTGACCATTCCTTTAAGTAATGTCACAAGCGCTTGTGCAGATATTAGACTATCAGGAACGCAATTTTTCTAAAATCCAAGACCGTCCCCTACAAAAAGCATGCTACACTGCGATTCTTATTTTTCTCTCTTCACTCTTTTTTCTTTTTATCTCTTTATTCTTCACGGTATTTCTTGTAAAGAAAAAGCACGCTTTTTAAGCGTGCTACAGAATTGATTTTATTCTTCTAGATAATCGATAAATCAAATTATGGTCATTTATCTGCCAATCTTTGATATCAAAAAAGTCAGCACAGTGTCGACCATAATTTCGATGAAATTCTTCAATTGCTTCTTCAGCAAGTTCAGTTAAATTTAAGGCATTTTGAATCTTAGTTAAGTAAAAGTATTCTTGGTTAGCTACTAGACTATTCTTTCTGCACTTACATAAGTTCAAATGAAAACCATGCGACTTAGCGTAGCCTACTAGCATTTGTCCTAAAACATGATTATGGGTAATTGCTTCTCCCAGTCGCTTATACATGTTCGGTGCACAGTCTTCAAACTCAAAGTTATAACTATAACCATTCTCTTGATAGGAAAAAGTAACGCGACCATTTTCTTGTTGTACCGTCTGCATATGATGTAAGCCAATCCAAGAAGTATGCTTTTCTGAATGGGCTCGAAGTGAAAAGTAG
The DNA here is from genome assembly GCF_014058685.1 of Lactobacillus johnsonii. Lineage (NCBI taxonomy): Bacteria > Bacillati > Bacillota > Bacilli > Lactobacillales > Lactobacillaceae > Lactobacillus > Lactobacillus johnsonii. The sequence continues at coordinate 1,205,579 of NZ_CP059055.1, forward strand.
GCAATTTCGCCTAAAGAAATTGTATGACGGTAGTAAAAGCCCAGTTCTTTTTGTAGTTTCTTTTGTAAAACTGCTCCTAAAATCAGCTTGTGCTTCAAAAGATGGTTAATTAGCTGGCGGCTATTTTTTTGGCATAAAATAATACCAGCTCTTTTATCAAAAATTACCGACTGGTATTTACCCTTAATGGGATTAGTATGGAAGTCATACAAGGCGACCATATTCTCATTTAGTTCATAATCTGGTGCTTCTGACACAAAGGGGAGAAGATTGCCACTGATATTGTTATCTAACCTTTGCTTAATGCAGTCTTTAGACCAAGTATTTAAGTCTTCACTAGTTGGTAAACCAATGTTAAAAAGATTTAGTTTATTATTCATTGTCATCTCCTTTTTCTATTAAATAACATTTTTATTCAATAATATAATAATACCAAAAAATCACTATATAAAAAAGGTCCTACACCTATAAAAGTGTAGGACCTAATTAAATAACTTTTTTAGAAGTTTAAAAATTCATCTGGCTTCATCCCAAAGCCTGCTCCAATGACAGTTTTGAAGGTTGAAACATCTTGAACACCATCAAATTGCTGACCATTAATTAAAAAGTATGGTACAGATTCAACTCCGCGACTTTCTAAGTCAGCTTCTTCTTGCATAACTACATCTTGATATGCATTAGAATCTAGAATCTTCTTAACTTCTTCGGTATCTAGCTTATTCTTCTTTGCAACATCTAATAATACCTTATGGTCTGCTAATTCCTTATTTTCAGTAAAGTAAGCATAGAATAAATCATCAGCTAGATTTTCAATTAGCTTAGAATCGTGATAAGTTGCCTTAGCCCATTGAACCATCCGGTGAGCATCCATCGTATTTGTGTTATAAGCAGTTGCTTCATTAATTGTTAGGCCAACTGCCTTACCCATTGCCTTAGCATGATCATAGGCTGCATTTGCTTTAGCTAAAGGAATTGCCTTTTCATAAGCTAAGAGGACTGCATTAGTTTGCTTAGTTGACTTAGGAGCATCTAGATCAATTTGAAAAGCATTCAAGTCATATTCAATCTTATCTTGAACACCTAACTCTTCAATTGCCTTTTGTAAGTTAGTTTCACCAATGTAGCAGTAAGGACATGCATAATCGCCCCAAATTGAAATTTTCATTTTTCAACTCTTCTTTCTCTTATTACACTCTCACCTCTACAATAGAAACTTTATCCGTATAAAGCAACTATTTTCGCTTACGTTTTAAGTCTTCTTTAGTTGCAACTAAGTCAATTATTTTCTTTGGTGCTAGATTTGGATACATATGAGTAAGGTAAGCTAATAATTCAACGAAGTTTAGTAAGTAACTCGTCAAATTATTGTCTTTCATCATCCCACCAGTGAAATTATTGTCTTTAATATTTGCAAACATGTAAAAATCACGGACTGTATCCATATTTTGATAAGTTACTAGCTCACTGAAAATGTCATTAATTTCTTTTCGAATTTCTTGACCATCAGTCACCTCTCGTTTCACTGGTAAGTCAATTGCATACGCAGAATCCTTTCCATGAGCTAAATCAAGATAAGACTTTCTCTCAAGCATCATATCGCTAATTTCTTTAAACTTTTCATCAGTAAAGTCCATATTTACTTCTAGACTAGTTAAATATCCAGCTAGTGCTTCTACTAAATCATCTTCTGTCTTAAAGGATGGCGTTAGTACATAAACATAGCGGTCTGTTCTCACAAATAGAAGAAAGTACGTCAAATCTAAATGTTGCAAGTTTCTACTATATTTAATTAGTTCTTTTTCAAAGCGATAACCTTCAGGATTCTCTAAATCAAATTGGCCACCCTGATAAGGAGCCCGATATATTTGCCAAAAGTCTTCTACATTGAAGCCATCAATATTTCGATCTTCAAAAGCAGCTTTATTGAGTAATTTAGCTTCACTAGGACGCTTGTTTTCTAAATCTTTTATTAGAGCTAAAGGATTAAGAATATTGCGGTTTGCATATTCCATGAGCATCACTTGAATATCATGATAAGTCGACATATTTTGATCACTAGTATCATGGAAGAAAACATCCCCTAACTGGTCAGTATAATTAACGACCAAGACATAGTCACCAATCTCTTTTTCACTAGCTAGTTCTTCAGCTAAATCAATGATATCTTCTACTCGGGTTTCTAGTTGCTTAAGCTTATCATCAGTAATCTCTTGACTAGGGCGCTTGAGCTTTCTCATCGCATGTACTTTAAATAGGTCACTTTCTAAATCGCCCTTTAATACATCAATGAACTCATAATAATCTAGATCAAGTCTTTGAACGAAAGTCCCAATTAACCTAAAAACAATCCCCTCAGCTCGCGCTGGTTGATAAGAGCGGCGTAAATTATCACTAATAAAAGTTTCTTCAAAGTCCGGTGTCTGTACTACCACTGCCAGGTCCATTGTATTTGGTGTTTCATACACCTTATCAAGCAGTTCTTTCATTTTATTACTTAACATTTTTATACCCTACCTATTCCAATCATCTCACTTTTCATCTATTATACGGATATTTATTTTTAGAAACAAAAAGTCTGCAAAGAAGCAGACCTTAAGTTAGATATTTTCACCATACATAATGTTTGAAAAGCTACCATTTAATGACTTGTCTTGACTGACATGTAAGTTAACAACGTTTCCCTTACCAGACTCATCTACCAAAACAATTGGTTTTTGCTTGTGCCAGCAAAAGAGAAAAGTCTTATGTTGTCCATCTTTAGTTAAGTCATGATTATAGATAGCCAAGACGTCATAATCATAATGATGTTCGCCTTGTGGACTCCAGCCAATGCTTATCTTTTTACCATTTAACTTAAAAGTATCTTTTTTAAAGGCATCTGGGTAAACACGATTTGCTGAAGTAGAAAGCTTGTTTTTACCATCATATTTAGTATAGGTTTGGCTCTTCTTTTTACCGTACTTATCCATTTCCTTAGCTAGTTTTTGATCTTTTTTCTTATCCCAGTGCTTCTTTTGAGTAGTCTTTGAACTCTTAGCGCTACTATTATTAGTTGAATTAGAGTTATTTGAACAGCCGCTTGCTCCTACTAAGCTGAGAGCAATCACACTCATTAATAATATTTTCTTCATAAATATGTCTCCTTTTCTTCCATTCTTATCCTACCATTAAATTTCAACTTTAGAACCTATTTAATCTTGAATAAAAAAGGTGTAATTTCACTTTTTATGCGAAATTACACTTTGAATAGAAGAAATTTAGTAATAGAGCTTATTTTACCTTCTGATATATTAAATTGTTAATTGCTTCAATTAAAGCTTCTTTAGTAGGCACACCTTCATCATGATAATGGCCAATTTCAAAGTATGGCACTGCATCCGCATTTCGATTGGCTAAGTCATTTTCATCTTCGATAACTACGTCCTTATATTCTTCACTAGTAAGAATTTTCTTTGCAGATGAGTCATCCAACCCAGCGTCTTTTGCCAATTTTACTAAGACGTCGTTATCAGCAATATTTTGATTTTCAACAAAATAAGCTTTAAAGATTGCGTTAATTAACTGGGCTGTCTTTTTATTACTCTGTGTATCATTAGCCCATTTAGTTAAACGCAATGCCTTCATCGTATTGACTGGAAGTGTATTTGCATAATTAATTGTTAAGCCAGCATCTCTAGCTTGTTCAGTAATATTTTGAAATCTTTCATGAAGTTGCTTTTGGGTTAAACCATCTTTCTGCATCAACTTCTCTCCTCGCGTTTGAGTTGGATTTTCCGCAGCAGTTGGATCAATTTGAAAAGCGCGAAAGTTATAATCTAACTTGTTTTGATCAATTCCTACTACCTTAACTGCCTCAGTTAGCTTATGAAAAGCAATATAACAAAATGGAGATGCATAATCCATCCAAAAACTCATTCTCATAGTATGCCTACTTTCCGGTTATTTAGTAGCTTCTTTAATCAAAGCCTTCAAATCATCATCAGAAAAGTCTTTACCGTATTTATTTTGTAATTCTTCTAAAATAAAGCCATTGTCACGATTACGGTGAATCATTTCACGAACGTCTTTCATAATAGCTTCTTTTTCACGATCAAATGTTGGAACTGTCATAATTACAGCCTTCTTTCATATATAATCCGCTTTCACTTTTTATTGTATGAGCTTAAAGGCAGAATGACAAAAATTTAGTCTTAATATAATAAAAAGATAGTCTTACCATAAGACTATCTTTTATAAATCGTGTTGATATTTCTTCAATAAAACAACCGCAATCCAAATTGAAATAAACGATGGCAAAATGATTACTACTAGTAAATCCGGATTGAGGATACGAACTGTTTTTATCATTTTAGTAATTGTATGGATCTTAGCAATGTTATTGAAGATCGATTGATAAACTGTAACATAAATCAATGCCCATTGAATACAATATTCAATTAAAGTTAGAGTTATTTCTGAAATTGGATGATATTTATTAAATCTCTTTAAGCCTTCATATAGTAGAAGACCTGATAAAATTACCAAAGCTGCTAGGAGCAAGAAGAGATTCCCTAGTTCCATATCATGAATTCGGTCAATAAAGAGAGCCGCAAATCCAAAGAAGATTGAGAAATTAATTGTACTTAGCAGTAACAATACTAAAAACAGAATAATCGCTCTCAGAAAATAAAAACGATGTTTAGAAGTAAAAATATATCCTGATACGACTATCGCTAAAATAACCAGGAAGATTGGTAAAACTTGCATTACTTATCAGACATCTCGATTTTCTTAATAAGAGCTTCACAGCCTCGATAAATATCTTGATATGCTGCTTCAAAGTCGCCAGTATACCACGGATCATCAACATCCATCATCGACCCAACAAAGGATAAAAGTTTATATTCTTTTCTTTCCGGGTCTCCTGCTGAAATATGATTCATATCAAAGAAGTTTTCTTCATCCATCCCGATAATGTAGTCATATTTCTCATAGTCGCTCTTAACCATTTTTCTGGCCTGACGATGGTTAAAAGGAATTCCATGCTCATTCATTACTCTTTGAGAACGCACATCAATATCATGGCCGATCCCACTAATAATTGCATCTTCGGTTGTAGCAGCAGACGCAATTTCATATTCATTTTCTTTACCTAGATCTTTAACAATCTTTTTAGTAATAAATTCAGCCATAGGTGAACGACAAATATTACCATGACAAATAAATAAGATTTTTTTAGTCATTTCTTTCCCTTATTTCTTTAAAGTGTATATTTTAATTCTAAAGCTAATACATTTATTTAGGCAAGAAAAAATACCGACTAGAGCTTGTCAGCTCCAACCGGTATTCTTCTTTTTCAAAGGTTGTTGAAACATTATTAGTTCAATATTTTCAACGTATCTAATTATATCAAAGATAGATGAATTTAATCAGTAAATTATGCAATTTTTTTAAATTACATCTTATCTTCGACCCAATCCCAGAATTTATCTACATTTAATTTAGAAACACTAGAGAATGGTAAGAAAGATACATTTTCTTGTGACAGATCCAAACTCTTGCCGATTTTTTGCTTAATCTGACTTGCCTCCATCTTTTTCAACTTATCCATCTTCGTTGCTACCACCAAGATTGGAATATCGAGACAGAGAGCATAATTAAACATATTGATATCATCAGCAGTTGGATTGTGACGTGCATCAACTAAAAGAATTAATCCCTTTAAATCAGCACGCGTTTCAAGATAATCTTGAATCATTTCACCAAAAGCAGCTCTTTGCTTTTTAGAAACTTTTGCATAGCCATAACCTGGTACGTCAACCAAATACAACTCATTATTAACCTTATAAAAATTAAGAGTTTGAGTCTTACCGGGTTGTTGGGATGTACGGGCTAGTTTACGGCGATTAACAATTGTATTAATCAAACTAGATTTACCAACATTGGAACGGCCAGCCAAGGCAAATTCTGGTAAATCATCTTTTGGATACTGTTTTTCAGAAACAGCACTAATGACAAATTCAGCATCTACGACTTTCATTATTTAGTCGCCTCACTCGTCTCTTCAGCATTGTCCTCTTTATAGGTAATCTTAGGCTCTGCATGCTTAGTAATAACATCCTTAGTAATTTGGACTTCTTTGATGTTATCATCACTTGGTGTGAGATACATTACATCCATTAATGAATTTTCAACAATAGAACGTAAGCCACGTGCACCCATATGACGACTAATAGCCATATCCGCAATAGCTTGAAGTGCTCCATCAGTAAATTCAAGATCTACATCGTCAAGTGACAATAACTTCTTGTATTGCTTTACTAAAGCATTCTTTGGTTCAGTTAAAATTCTAATTAAGTCCTCAGTACTCAACTTATCAAGAGTAGTAATAATTGGAATACGTCCAATAAATTCAGGAATTAAACCGAACTTAACTAAATCTCCAGTCGTAAGATTCTTTTGCCAGTCATCTGCATCTACTTGATTAAGACCATTTTCTGCGCCAAAACCAATTGTTTTCTTACCAAGACGGTTTTTAACGATATTTTCAATACCATCAAAAGCACCACCGACAATGAATAAGATATTAGTAGTATCAATCTTAATCATTTGTTGTTGAGGATGTTTACGTCCACCTTGAGGAGGAACAGAAGCAATAGTTCCTTCTAAAATCTTAAGTAGTGATTGTTGTACACCTTCACCGGAAACATCACGCGTAATTGAAACATTTTCTGCTTTTTTAGAAATCTTATCAATTTCGTCAATATAAATAATTCCGCGTTGTGCACGCTCTAAATCATAGTCGGCATTTTGCAACAATTTGAGCAAAATATTTTCTACATCTTCACCAACATAACCGGCTTCAGTCAAAGTAGTAGCGTCCGCAATAGCAAATGGAACATTCAAAATTTTAGCTAAAGTTTGGGCTAAATAAGTTTTACCCGAACCAGTTGGTCCAATCAAAGCAATATTTGATTTTTGCAACTCAGTTCCAGTGCTATCAATATCCATTTGACTGATACGTTTGTAGTGGTTGTAAACAGCGACGGAAAGTACCTTCTTGGCACGATCTTGACCAATTACGTACTCATCCAATTGCTTTTTAATTTCCATTGGCTTAGGTAAATCTTTAGTTTCTTTAATGGAATCTGCTTTTAATTCATCATCAATAATTTTCTTGGAAAGATCGATACATTCATTACAAATGTAGACTCCATTTCCAGCCACAATTTTTTTAACTTGTGACTGTGGTTTACCGCAAAAAGAACATTTTACTTCTTCTTGCTCAGTAATTTCGTTAGCCATCAGCCATCCTCCTTTTCACTTACTTTATGTCAAAATAAGCTTAGCAGTTCACTTTAACAGAGTAAAGAAAATTGTCTTATTAATTAATAGTAAAGAAAAAAGCGACTGTCATAGCCGCCCTTTTCTTAAACTAGTTATCAACTATTATTTATCAGCCTTTTTGTCGTCTTCTTTGGTTGACTTCTTAGCAGTTGATTTCTTAGTAGCTTTCTTAGCAACTTGCTTTGCCTTGTCAGCTACTAAATCAATAGCTTTTCTAATAGCAATATCATGCTTAAGCATATCATCACTCAAGCTACGACGAACAACTTTTTCGTCCATGTTGTAGTCGTGTGCTAAGTCCTTGATTTCTTGCTTAATTTCATCAGCAGTTGCGTCAAGTTTTTCTTTAGCAACGATTGCTTCCAAAACAAGGTTAGTCTTAACACGTTCTGCAGCACCCTTAGCTAATTGTTCACGCAATTGAGCTTCTGTAGTACCAGTTAACTTGAAGTAAGTTTGTGGGTCAATACCTTGACGTTGCATGTTGCCTAAGTATTGGTTCAATTGGTTTTGAACATCTTCATCGATCATTGCTTGAGGAACTTCATCAATGGTTGCATTTTCAACTGCACCCTTGATTGCAGCATCTTGGATAGCGTCTTTTGCGTCGTCTTCCTTGTGCTTCTTCAAGTCTTTCTTAATCTTATCTTTTAATTCATCAAGTGATTCTACTGAATCATCAACGTCTTTAGCAAACTCGTCATCTAACTTAGGTAATTCTTTAGATTTCACTTCATGAATCTTAGTAGCAAAGTGTGCTTCTTTACCAGCTAAGTCTTTTGCACCGTAATCTTCTGGGAAGGTTACAACAACATCTACATCATCGCCAGCTTTGTGACCAATAAGTTGATCTTCAAAACCAGGAATGAAAGTACCAGAACCTAATTCTAATGAGTAGTTTTGTGCACTACCACCATCAAATGGCTTACCATCAATAGTACCAGTGTAGTCGATAGTAACAGTATCGCCCTTAGCAGCCTTACCGTCCTTCAATACTAATTCAGCATTTTGTTCGCGGCGCTTGCTTAATTCTGCATCTACGTCCTTAACTAAAACGCGAGTGTTTTGCTTAGGAACTTCAATACCCTTGTAGTCACCTAACTTAACTTCTGGCTTAACAGAAACAGTAGCCTTCATTACCCAAGGCTTGTTCTTATCCATTGAAACTGGAGTAATTTGTGGTTGGCCAACTGGGGCAATACCAGCTTCTTTAACAGCAGCAGTGTAAGCTTCTGGTAAAACGATGTTTAAAGCATCTTCGTAAAGAGCTTCTTCACCGTAAAATTGATCAAAAACAACACGAGAAACGTGACCTTTACGGAAACCAGGTACACGTAAGTTCTTCTTAACACGTTTGAAAGCTTGATCTAAGCCCTTTTTTACTTCTTCTTGTGAGATTTCAAAAGTTAATTCACCGGATGTTTTACCGGTCTTTTCCCATTTTACAGACATTAATTAAATACCTCCGATGTCAAATTTGGGTTTGCTATTGCACACTTAACTATCTTACCCTAAACCTTGCTAAAACACAAATCCAGAGAGAAATTTGTTAATTTTTGTATAAAAAAAAGATGTATCCTAAGATACATCTTTTTTAAGAAAGTTTGGAATTAGTCAAGGATTTCAGTAACTTGACCAGCACCAACAGTCTTACCACCTTCACGGATAGTAAACTTAGTACCCTTTTCAATGGCAACTGGCTTGATCAATTCAACAGTGAATTCAACGTTATCACCAGGCATAACCATTTCAGTACCTTCTGGCAATTCAATCTTACCAGTTACGTCAGTAGTGTGGAAGTAGAATTGTGGACGGTAATCTGAGAAGAATGGAGTGTGACGACCACCTTCATCTTTGTTCAAGATATAAACTTGACCCTTGAAGTTCTTGTGGGTTTGAATTGAACCAGGTGCAGCTAAAACTTGACCACGTTCAACTTGATCACGGTCGATACCACGAAGCAATACACCAACGTTATCGCCGGCTTCACCAAGGTCAAGAGTCTTGTGGAACATTTCCAAACCAGTAACAGTTGACTTTTCAATCTTGTCAGTTAAACCAACGATTTCAACTTCATCGCCGACCTTAACAGTACCACGGTCGATACGACCAGAAGCAACAGTACCACGACCAGTGATAGTAAATACGTCTTCAACTGGCATTAAGAATGGCTTGTCAGTATCACGTTCTGGAGTTGGGATGTATTCGTCAACAGTTTCCATTAATTTTCTGATAACGTCTTGTTGTTCTGGGTCACCTTCAAGTGCCTTCAAAGCTGAACCACGGATAACAGGAACATCGTCACCAGGGTAATCGTATTCTGATAACAAGTCACGTACTTCCATTTCAACTAAGTCGATCAATTCTGGATCGTCAACTAAGTCAACCTTGTTTAAGAATACAACGATGTATTGAACACCAACTTGACGAGCAAGTAAGATGTGTTCACGAGTTTGTGGCATAGGACCATCAGTTGCAGCAACAACCAAGATAGCACCATCCATTTGTGCAGCACCAGTAATCATGTTCTTGATGTAGTCAGCGTGACCTGGAGCATCCATGTGAGCGTAGTGACGATTCTTAGTTTCGTATTCTACGTGAGCGGTATTAATAGTAATACCACGTTCCTTTTCTTCTGGAGCAGCATCGATTTGTGAGTAATCTTCAGCTTGTGCCAAACCGTCTTCTGCCAACACAGTAGTAATAGCTGCAGTTAAAGTGGTCTTACCATGGTCAACGTGGCCGATAGTACCAATGTTAACGTGCGGCTTAGTTCTTTCGTAATGTTCTTTTTCTGCCATTAATATGACCCTCCTGTAAATTTGCAAGAAGTCCGTTGAGTAAGTAACGGATAATTCTCTGTTGATTATTATACTACTTTCAAAGGTAAAAGCCTAGCTCGTACCCCTTTGAAAATATCCTTTATTGATTATACTAGATCCACAGAAAATGTAAACCTTTTTTGCTCAATATCGGCACTAAAAATCAGAATTTGTTGCTTTTTCATATGCCAAATATTCATATATTTTATTTAAAAGTTTCTGATTAGCTCTGCCCTTCTTTTGCTCAAGATAATTTCTAAAATCATGAGCAAATTGATCCGGATCTCTAATATAATCATTTAAACGCGGATATAGCATCCCTAAACAAACATTCATCTCACCAATCATTATTGGCAGTTTGCTTGGATCCTGTCTAAAGTAATCCGCTAAGCTAACACAAACTTCACGATAAATTGGACTTTTTTCAAGTAAGTCCGTTTCTTTAGGAATAAATTCTTTTAATTCTCCTAAAATGTAAACTTGAACTTTTTCGCTGTATCCAAGTTTTATTAAATCTTCACATAAGGATAAACGCAAAGCAAAATTAGGAGATGGATCCATTAAAATACTTTTTGCCAAATTAGTAAAGTTTTCTGTACTTAAGCAATATAAAAGTAAATAATCTTTTTCTTGAATATATTTAAGCTGTTTAAAATTTTTCATTATTTCTAACTGCTTAATTTGACTAACCGGTTCAATTTTTACTGGTAGCTTTTTTTGCAGTAAGTACTCAAGCTCAGCCGCTTCAATTGCATAATGCTGAAAAGCTAAAATTTTAAGATAAGTATCATATACTCTTTGATTAGAAAAAAGGTCAGGCTCTTCCTTAATCAAAGAATATGCCTGATCTCCCTTCTCTTGGCTTAAATATATTTCACATAGTTCACAAACAATATCTGAATCATGACCTAACCGTAAAGCTTCAAGTAAATATTGCTTAGCTTGCGGTAAATCATTGTGCTTTTTAGCCTCTTTTGCTAAAAGAAGAAAGTTATCTTGACTTGCATGTGACATTAAGCTTTTGCCTTCTTTTGTTCTGAATCTTTTTTATGATGATTTTTTCTAACTGGACGTTTCTCAGAATTATTTTCTTGATTGTTTCGTCTAGCCATTGCACGGTGTCTATTTTGGTTAACTTCCATTACGACTGGTAAAACAACTGGACGACGTCCTGTTTGCTTGTAAAGATATTTTTCAACATCATTACGAACATCTTGCTTTAATTCAGTCCAATCAAATTTCTTGTGTTCAAAGTTATTGTTTACTGCTTCTTTAATTACATCAGCAGCGCCATTCATCAAGGCATGGTTAGCCTTAATGTATACAAATCCTCTAGTTGAAACACGTGGTTCTGAGATGATCTTCTTTTTCTTTCTATCAATAGTAACTGCAGCAATGAAGACACCGTCATCAGATAGAACTTCCCGATCTCTTAAAACGATGTTTCCAACATCACCGACACCAGAACCGTCAATCATGATATCTTCACCAGGAACAGCATCTGTACGATAGAAACGTCCCTTTTCTAGAGCGTATGCATCCCCATTATGTGGTAAGAAAATATCCTTCTTATTCATACCTGCTTCAATGGCTAAATCTTTATGGATCTCAAGAAGACGGTATTCACCAATAACTGGAATTAAGAACTTAGGCTTAAGTGTATCAATTAACATTTGTAAGTCACGGCCAGTGGCATGTCCACTTGTATGCTTATCTCTACCGAGTTCTTTAACTGTTCCGCCAGCACGATAAATCATATCACTAGTTTGGGCAACCATAGTTTCAACTGAGTGTGAAGGAGTGGTAGCAATGAAAACTAAATCACCCTTCTTAATCTTAATCATACGGTGACGGTTAGTTGCCATCTTTTGAAGCGACTTAAGTGGTTCACCCATCCGACCAGTTTCTAAGATTACTAATTCATTGTCAGGAATCTTCTTTAAGTCCTTACTGTGAACAAGTAATCCTTTAGGTACGTTTAAGTAACCTAATTTCATTGCTGTATAGACAATCTTACCAGCATCTCTACCTGTCAAGAAAACATGTCTTCCAGTGGCAGCCGCTGCTTGGAAAATCTCTTGAACACGGACGATATTTGATGCTTTTGCTGCAGCAATGATTCGACCATCATAATTCTCAAAAATATTGTAAATATATTTTTCAATACTAGTCTGACGATCATTTGGGAAGTTTGCTTCAGCATTAGTGGAGTCACTAAGAAGTGCGAGGACGCCCTTTTGGGCAATTTCAGATAAACGAACAAAGTCAGTTCGATAACCCTTTTTAGCTGATGGATCAAACTTAAAGTCACCAGTATAAACAATTTCTCCTTCTTTAGTAGAAATATCAATTCCTAAAGAATCTGGGATTGAGTGCGTAGTCTTGAAGAAAGAGACATTTGCATTTTTAAATTCAATTTCTGTATCAGCGTCAATAACATGGAATAAGTCATTTTTACGACGTCTATTTTCACGTTGAACAGCAATCTTAGCCAATTCAATAGTTAATTTTGAACCGAAAACTGGAATATCGTGATCTCTTAAAATATATGGTAGAGCACCGATTGAATCAGCATGACCATGAGTTAAAAAGATACCGGCAATTTTATCGGCATAATCTTGGAAAAATTGTAGGTCAGGAATAACAACGTCAATTCCTAATAAAGATGAATCAGGATACTTCAAACCTGCATCCATAATAAAAATTTCGTCTTCTACTTGAACAGCGTACATGTTTTTACCATTTTCACGTGCGCCACCCAAGATCATTATCTTAATCTTTTGTGACATTTTTTTGCTTCTTTCTATATTTACTTAAATTATTTATGGATCTTAATGATCAAAACGAAGTTAATCTAATTAATTTTACCATATAATAGTATGAATTTGAAAGGAACAAAAAAGCTACTCTTTAAGATAAAGAGTAGCTGAGGTTTATGAATTATTAGAATTAACGACGTAAACCTAACTTGTTGATTAATTCACGGTAACGTTGAATATCTTTGTTCTTCAAGTAACGAAGTAAGTTACGACGGTGACCAATCTTCTTAAGCAAACCAACGTATGAGTGGTGGTCTTGCTTGTTAGCCTTTAAGTGGTCGTTCAAGTTGTTGATATCACTAGTTAAAAGTGCAATTTGAACTTCTGGAGAACCAGTATCGCCATCGTGACGTGCGTATTCTTTGATTAATTCATCTTTCTTTTCTTTTGAAATAGCCATTAGAAAAATACCTCTCTTTTAAATAATTGCCATTAACAACGTTAACCGTCGGCGGCGGGAAAACAGCGTCAATGGTTCCAACAGATATTAATATTACATGGAAGTTTTTAAAAAAGCAAGTCCAAATTACCTTGCACCAACGGCTTGTATTAAGTATAATTAACGAGTAAATCTATTTTATCGAGGTGATTTTGATGCCACAAATTAAATCAGCAATTAAACGTGTTAAGACTAATGCTACTGCTAACAAGCGCAACGCTGCTGAATTAAGTAAATTGAGAACTGCTGTAAGAAAATTCAACGAAGCTGTTGAAAATGACGCAAAAGATGTCCTCGATTTAGAAGTTAAAGCTGCACGTGCTTTAGATAAGGCTGCTTCTAAAGGTCTTATTTCTAAGAACAAAGCTAACCGTGATAAGTCACGCTTATCTAAGAAGGCTGCTAACAAGTAATTATTTACTTGACACCTGATATTAGGCAAAATAAAAGCTCGGAGTTTTCCTCCGAGCTTTTTTGTTGTCTAAATTTTTAATAGAAAGAGCTTCAAAAACTCATCCCCATGATAAGTTCCGTTTTTGTAGCCAAAATCAAGTTCAATCGCCTGCTTTAACAACACTGTTAATTTACTTAATGAGACTTTATTTTCAAGGGCTAATTTTACTCGATACGGATTCACTTTTAACTCTTTAGTAATTTGATCTTTACTCCACCGTCTATTCTGCAAAACTTTAACACAAGTCAAAAATTCAAGTTGAGATTCAAAAATAGCTAGTAGCTGAATTGCACTTGCCCCTTCTCGTAAATGATCCTCTAAACGTTGAGTAGCCTCTTGATATTTTTTATCAAAAGCAGCTGTTAATATTTCAAAAATATTTTCTGAAAGAGAACGATCAATATTTTCATTAATTAGTGTTTCCGTGATCCTTTTATCTTCACCAACAATATTTTTTAATTTTACATAGTTACTTAAAGAGACATCTAGAACTTGGTCACTTCTTTGGATCAATATTTGAAGCGCCATATTCGTAATTTGATATCCTTCTTCTTTACTTATGGCCTTAATTATTCCACTAACCTCATAGGGCTTAAACGTAGTTTCAACTACATTAACATGTTCAAGCAAAAGTTTACTAATCTTTTTTCTACGATCGATTTTTTCATAATTAGCCACAAAAACAACTACATCTTCTAAATCACTCAAATGTTCAATGATTTTAGTTAATTTTTCAACTTGTTTTTTAAACTTTTGTGGTACTTTAGCCATTAAAAAGAAAGGATTCTTCACAACCACAACTTTCTGGTTACTGAATAAAGAAGACTCGGTTAAAGTTGCCATTAATTCATCAAGTCCATCTTCAAGGCAGTCTACAATCACTTGATCAAGTTCAGAAAAAGATTTTTGATTGAAGTAGTTGCGAACCAAATAATCATTAAAAAATGAATCTGGTCCTTGAATCAAAAGATTAGCATTCTTAGGATTAGTCTGTTTAAAAAGAGAGATTAATGTCATTTTGTATTTCCTTTATAAAAAGTCGTAATCTTATCACCTTGAAATGGTGAGTAATTCCAAGTAATTGTACCACTATCTTGCGTATTTAAATATGGAATACCTAAGTCTTTCAATGTTTTTAAAGTTTCTTGATGGGGATGTCCAAAACGATTATTGCGTCCTGAAGAAATAAAGACTAGGCATGGATTTAACTGCTTTAAAAAATCTGGATCGGTAGAAGTTTTACTACCATGATGGCCTAATTTAAAGTAATCAACTTGGAAATTATAATGATTTTGTATCTCTTTTTCTCCTTCTCTGCCCAAGTCTCCAGTAAAAAGCCAACGTTTATTTGCTAACTTAAAAGTTATAGATAAAGAATCTTCATTCTTACCTAAGCCCGCTTTAAAAGGATAAAGCACATCAAAGTCGATCCCGCTCTCTCTAACTTTATCGCCTGCAAGAAGTGGCATCAGTTGCACATCATTTAAATGATTACTTATTTTCTTCATAAAAGACTGATTATCAGTCAAACCTCTAGCAAAATATAGATGCTTTACTGGAATTTGATCCAGTAAAGCTTTTAAATCACCGATATGATCTGCATCCTGATGACTTAAAAAGACTCCATCAAGATGATCAATTCCCTGTGCATATAAAAATGGTATAGTGATCCGATTTAACTGCGGCTCACTTTTTCTTTTTCCAAAATTTAGCTTTCCGCCCGTATCTATTAAGTATGTTTTTCTATTTAAGGGGGTCGTAATTAAAATGCTATCTCCTTGTCCTACGTCAATAAAAGAAACTTGTCCCTTAAGTGGAAAATGAATCAAACAGAATAAGCTAGTATATGCCCCAAGCAAAATTACTCTTAATTTTAATTTCTTTACTTTATTCTTAGGAATAATAATCAAAAACAAAGTCACAGCCAATAAAAATATAGTTTGAAACCAATTTATTTGCCCAAAAGTTATTAATCCCACCTGCTTATCAGCAATAAAATTAGTTAAGTCCGCAATGACTTTAAAAATTGGTTCACTTATTCTGACAATATCTGGTAAACACCAAAATATAAAAATCACAATAAAGGTTAAAGGCAAAAGAATAAAATTAAAAATTGGAACAATCAAGAAATTATAAATGATAGTTAGAAAGTTAATCCGATAAAAATTATGTAATAGAATTGGCGTAATTAATAAATTGAGAACTATATTTTGTTTAATTTTTTTAAAATCTTTGCTTATTTCTAATCCAAAGACTAACAAATAACTTAAAATCGCCCCACTATTTAAAAATAATAGCGGATTAAATAGGAGATGAGTTAACGCTACTATTCCTAATTTATCTCCGCTACTAATCATAATCTTTTTTCTTTTAAAGAATACATTCCAAAAGTAGCTTAAACTTGCTCGCACAAAACCAGCCTGAAAATTAGAAAGTAAGATTTCAATTATTAAAAAAAGAACACAAAAAATCGTTAATTCTTCTTCTGTTCTTTTCATAATTGTTCCAAGCCACATGATCCCTAGAATATATAAACTTACGTGTAGCCCAGAGATACTTAACAAATGGATAATTCCTAAGTCACGATAACTATTGAGTAAAACCTTATTTTCTGGACTAGGATTTTGTGCTAGAACCATTTCACTGGCAAAAAATCTTGTAAACTGGGGCATTTTTTCAAAATAATCGATCAGCCACTTACGTAAAATATGGATCCAATCAAAAATAGTAATTTTCTTAGGATAAAGCTCATAGCTTTCAAGTTTCACTCTCTCCCTTATTTTTTTACTACGATAATACTTTTGGTAGTCAAATTCACCTGGGTTAGTTGCTGGCATAATTTGTTCTACTTTTGCCTTGTAGTTTACTAAATAACATCCCCCAAAGCGATTTAATTCTTTTTCAAGTGACTTGTTTATACTTCCACTAATTAAAACTTTATTCTTTCCAATTCTTCCCTCCCCATAGAAAAATTGGTCACTCACCTTCACCTGATCACTATATATTTGAATTGGTTCTCCAATTTTCGTTTCACTTGTTTGCTGATTAAGTAAAGTTATAAGAGATATTATTCCTAAAAACAAAACCAGTAATTGTCGATACTGAGGAAATTTATAAACGAGCAAGAAGCAGAAAAAAAGCAAAAAAATTACAGCTACAACTCTTTGAGCAAAAGAAGTAGCTTGCAAAATTAGAAAAGTAACTGAAATACATCCCAAACTAAGTAATAAATAGAATCCGGGAGCATAAAAACTAGAGAGCCAATTGATCTTTAAGCTTTTCAAAAGTCTTTTCACCAATTCCTGTCACTTTAGTTAAATCTTCAATTTGTTTGAAACCTCCATTTTGATCGCGATACGCAATAATTTGTTCTGCTTTCTTCTGACCCACTCCGTTTAATTTTTGTAAATCTTCAACTGTTGCAGAATTTAAATGGACCTGCTCAGAATTTGAACTAGCAGAATCTGAAGCAGATGAGTTAGTAGTTGTTGTATTTCCGACTGCTGGTACATTCTCTATTTTTTCACCAATGTGGGGGACATAAATTTGATCTTGATCTTTTAAAAGAGCTGCTCGATTTATTGCTCTTGTCTCTGCCTTATCGGTTAAGCCGCCACATACTTTTAATAAATCATTTAAGCGTGCCCCATTTTTTAAGGTATAAACTCCACTATGTTTAACAGCTCCAGCAATATCTACAGTTACAATATTTTGTTTAGATGGACTATTAACGCCAGTAGCAGAAGGAGTATTATTACTTTTATTTTTAGAAAAATCTGTTGATTGGTTCTTATTATTTTCACTTAAAACTTGATTATTATTAACTACCGGCTGATTATTTTTTTGAATAAAATATCCACCAATTAAAATCGTCGCAATAATTCCAATTACTAGTCCTTTCTTTCCTAAGATGAAGTCTTTTATTTTTTCAAAATCCATTTTTATCACCTCATTATTTATTACGAAAAAAAGCAGCAATTTTTTTGCTGCTTTTTCTTATTTTTCTAAATAATTTAGTGCATCTTCAAATCGAGCTACGGGTACAATCTTCATTTTAGTATGAATTTTCTTAGCAGTTTTTACCGCTTCTGCATAGTTCGTTTCACTCTTTTTAACTCCCGATGGTTGATCAGTTGGAGCAAAGAAGACTTTCATTCCCTGTCGACTAGCTGCTATTACTTTCTTATCAACGCCGCCAATCATTCCTACTTTTCCTTGATCATCAATCGTCCCAGTCCCTGCTATCTTTTTAGAACTAAGTTTTTTTCCGGTAAATAATTGATAACATTCGAGCGTAAACATTAATCCAGCTGAAGGGCCGCCAATATCTTCCGCATCAATTTTTACTGCAGGCTTTGTTACTACCCGCGTATGATCTACAAGTTGAATACCGATTCCGTAACGGTTAGTTCCAGAAAGTTTTACCGTTTCACCGGAGAAAGTTAGGTGTTTTTTTCCTCTAATAACTTCAATTCTTACCTTACTCTTCTTTAAAGAAGAAACATATTTAATTAATTCTTGACTAGAATTGAATTTCTTACTATTTACGCTAACTAATACGTCTCCTACCTTCAACTTATTTTTAAAAGTTGAATTACTCATTATTTCCATTACGTAAACGCCTAAGAACTCTTGACGATGCGGAACATTTGCCTTCTTAGCCGCATAGTAAATAGCATTATTTTGACTAGTTTCCATGTAATACTGCTGCATTTGGTTATATTCTGCACTAGTCGATGTTCCCATTAATTCATCCTTTGAGTAGCGACTATCTGCTGGCCTCAAAAAACTTGTCAAATAATCAATCATTACCGCCGGTCGTTCGCTTACAGTTACCAAATAAAAATTAGGATTAGCCTTTCTAGTACTTTTTACATATTTACTAATCTGAAAAGCTTCACCAGGAGCTTCAATATAATATTGCGTTGGCCACAGACAAAATACAACTGCTATTAAAAATGCTGCTATTCCTAGCAGCCAAAACTTTAATTTTCTATTTTTTTTCATTATTTCTATTCCTCAATTTTTCTTCCAATGCAGCTGCGACTGGTTTTGGAACTAAGGTTGAAACATCCCCACCAAAAAATACAGTTTCTTTAATCATACTAGAAGAAATAAAGCTATCTTCTGGGCGAGTAAACAATAAAACTGTATTTAAATCTGGATCTAAGGTCTTGTTGATTCCAGCTATATCACGCTCGTAGTTAAAATCGGCTGTATTTCGCAATCCACGAACAATTGCGCCTGCACCAAGTTCATGTGCTACTTCCACGGTCAACTCAGCTGGTCGAGCAATAACTTCAACTTTTTCGTTGTTTTCAAAAACTTTTCTCGCCAATTCTAAACGTTCTTTTTCATTAAAAAGATACTTTTTACTAGTATTGGTCATAATTACTACATATAATTTTTCAAACATATGAGATGCACCTTCAATCACCTCAACATGTCCATTAGTTATTGGGTCAAAACTTCCGGGAAAAATCGCCTTTATCATTTTAATCTCTTTCGTAAACCTTTACCTTTGTTCGTCCTAACTGATGATCCTTAATAATTGAAAAGCCAGAAACCTCTGGTAATTCATCATGTTCATCTGTCTCCGCTACAACAAGCGCCTTCTCATTTAATAGGTTATTCTCAAGCAATTTCGTCATAATCTTTACAATTTTTTGTTTAGCATAAGGTGGGTCAAGAAAAATAAGATCAAATTTCTTACCCTCATCCTGCAAAATTTTAATTGCGCGATTATCACTACACTTTAAGACTCTGAATCTTTCTTCTTCCTTGGTGAGTTCAACATTTTTTTTGATAACCTGGCATGCCTGACAACTAATATCTACTAAAACAGCCTCATCATAGCCACGAGAAACAGCTTCAATTCCTAAGGCACCACTGCCGGCATATAGATCGAGTACTTGACCGCCATCAAAAAATTGCCCCAAAGAATTAAATAAAGACCCTTTTACCTTATCGCTAGTTGGTCGAGTGGCATTACTCTTCAATGTATGCAAATTACGCTTAGCATATTTTCCTGCAATAATTCTCAAACTCGTAAATCCTCGTTTTCTTCTCGTAATTTTTCTGCTTCTTCTTTTAGTTCCCGCATCATTTTTTCCTCGTGTTCAGCAGAGAAATCAAGCTCATCAGTTTTTGATGTTTCCACAGACTGTACATAACTTTTGCTTCTGAGCTCTGCAATTGTCTTAGCTGCGTATTGTGAACTGACATATAAAATCACATACTTATTTTTACGTGAAAAATAAATAATATTACCAAATCTACGCAACTTATACTGATCGCTAATTTGATTCAGCCAAACAATTATCTGCGTACGGGGAGTCATTTTTTCATTTGACTCATCCTTAAAAACCAAACTCAAAGTACACTCCTACTTTCTACTAATGCTTTCTTTTCAGCAGCTGAAATATTTAAGACTAAACCTAAAGCAGCAGTTAGCACAATCATTGATGATCCCCCATAAGAAATAAATGGTAAGGTTACCCCAGTAATTGGCAATAATCCTAAAACTGCTCCTACATTAAAGAGCGTTTCTGTAAAAATCATGGTTACAACCCCGAAACAAACTAAAGCATTAAATTGTGAATCGGCATGAATTCCTACTTCCATAATGCGCCACATTAAAAAGAATAATAAGGTAATAATCACAATGGCGCCAATTACTCCTAACTCTTCAGCGGTAATAGATAAAATGAAATCAGTATATGGTTCAGGTAAGTAGCCTCTCTTTTGCATACTATTACCTAATCCAACACCAAACAAACCACCATTATGAATTGCATAATAGGAGTTTACCAGCTGTGCACCACCTGTTTTTTCTAGCTTAAAGGGATGGGCAAAAGCGAGCAAGCGCTGAAATTGATAGGAATCTTTGATGAATCCTGGGGTCCAAAACAATAAAATTGCCATCAATAAAACAATTCCTAGTAGTAACCCTACTAACCAATAAACAGCTAATCTTGTGGGAATTCCTGAGACACTATACATGACAAAAACAATCATAAATAGAATGGCTGAACCACCAAAGTCAGGCTCTAAAATTACCAAACCAATCATCAAGAATGAAATTACAGTTGGCCCAAATAAATTATGCCAAATTTGTCCCGGAACAAACTTTCCATCTCGTCTCGACAAGACAAAAGCCAAATAAAGAACTAGAGATAATTTAGCTACTTCCACTGGCTGAATATTAATAAATCCTAAATTAATCCAACCAACAGCACCATTAACAGCAGCTTTTCCATGACTAACAATTTTAAGAACGATTAAAAACATTAACATCAAAAATGAAATTCCTAAGTAGGACATAACAAATTTTCTGTTTTTGAATACTCTTAATTTTAAAGCAAAACAAGGAATTCCAAAGGCTATAAATGCTGCCAAGAAATATATAATCTGTCTTTTCATATATACACTCGGTGAAAAACCATTTACTAATAAAATGTCCGAGCTTGCTGAATAGACCATAATAACCCCGATAGTTGACAAAACAAGATATGGGATCAAGATGCTATAGTCTAAGTATCTTAGTTTTTGTCGCACAATATATCTGCCCCTTTAGTTAAATAATCTTTCTTATTATATCACTACCTCTGCATAACAAAAAAAGTAGCTCAATAAATTGAGCTACTTTTAAAAATTAAATAAGAAATAAACTATTTGTTACGTTTCTTATCTGCCTTTTTTCTTTCGTTAGTGTTTAAGATCTTCTTACGTAAACGAATACTTTCTGGAGTTACCTCACAGTATTCATCATCGTTCAAGAATTCAATAGCTTCTTCCAAAGTCATAGTCTTAGGAGTCTTAATTGAAGCTGAGTGGTCCTTACCTGCAGCACGGGTGTTAGTTAAGTTCTTACCCTTAGTTACGTTAACAGCAATATCACGTTCACGTGATGATTGACCAACTATCATACCTTCGTAAACTTCAACACCAGCACCGATGAATAATTCACCACGTTGTTCAACTGATTGAAGTGAGTAAGTTGTTGATTGACCTTGATTGATTGAAACTAAGGCACCGTTACGACGACCTGGTTCCCAGTTCTTAACAACAGGCTTGTATGAATCAAAAGTATGGTTCATAATTCCGTAACCAGCAGTTTGGGACATGAATTCATTGTTGTAACCAATCAAACCACGTGATGGTACTAAGAATTCAAGTCTAGTTTGGCCGTTACCAGTAGATTCCATATTCTTCATTTCACCTTTTCTTTGTGAAAGAGAGTCAATAACAGAACCTACATAAGCATCTGGAGTATCTACTTGAACTGCTTCAAATGGTTCACACATTTGTCCATCAACTTCACGGTAAATAACTTTAGGACGTGAAAGTTGTAATTCGAATCCTTCACGACGAAGTTCTTCAACTAAAATTGACAAGTGTAATTCACCACGACCAGAAACAGTCCAGGCATTTAATTGGTCAGTTGGTTCAACCTTTAAAGAAACATCAGTACGAGTTTGACGAATTAAACGGTCTTCAAGTTTCTTAGGTGTAACTTGATCACCTTCACGACCAGCAAATGGTGAATCGTTTGCAACAAAGTCCATTTGAAGAGTTGGTGGATCAATCTTAAGAAGTGGTAATGCTTCAGGCTTGTCAGCAGAAGCAATAGTTTCACCAACATAAATATCATTAATACCAGAAATAGCAATGATATCGCCGGCTTTTGCTTCTTGAATTTCGTTACGCTTCAAACCGAAGTAACCAAATAATTTAGTAACACGGAAGTTTTGAGTTGAACCGTCACGTTTCATAACAGTAATGTTGTCACCAACTTTAACTTTTCCGCGGTAAATACGTCCTACACCGATACGACCTACGTAGTCATCCCAATCAAGCATAGTGATTTGGAATTGTAATGGTTCATCAGAATTATCAACTGGAGCAGGAATGTTCTTAACAATAGTATCAAAAATAGGATCCATTGTTTCTTCTTGCTTAGCTGGGTCTGATTCGTATGAAGAAGTACCGTTTAAAGCAGATGCGTAAACAACTGGGAAATCAAGTTGTTCATCACTAGCACCTAATTCGATGAATAATTCAAGAACTTCATCCAATACTTCCTTTGGACGAGCACCTGGACGGTCAATCTTATTAATAACTACGATTGGCTTAACACCAGCTTCCAAAGCCTTCTTAAGCACAAAACGAGTTTGTGGCATAGTACCTTCGTAAGCATCAACAAGCAATAAACATCCGTCAACCATGTGCATGATACGTTCTACTTCACCACCGAAGTCAGCGTGTCCTGGTGTATCCAAGATGTTAATAGTAGTATCACCGTACTTAACAGCAGTGTTCTTAGATAAGATAGTAATACCACGTTCACGTTCAATAGCATTGGAGTCCATAGCACGATCTTCTAGATTCATGTGCTCTGGCAATGTATCTGATTGTTTTAACAATTGGTTAACCAAAGTAGTCTTACCGTGGTCAACGTGTGCGATAATGGCAATATTTCTAATATCGTCTCTTCTTTGCAAAAGAAATTCCTCCCCGAACTTCATAAAAAAACTGTGACTCCAGTCACAGCCCTTTTACGCAAAAATAATAATGCAGTTATTGAAGCTTTATATCTCTATAGTTTCGTTTTACAATTCTACTCTAAAAATATAATGTCGTCAACGGAAGTACAAGCTGTGAACTGTTTATTTTTAACAAAAATATTATACCAAAAACTTCGGTCGTTGCCGTCTTTTCTTTCAATTGTTATTATAGTTTATAGCAAATTATTTAATTAAGGAGATATAATTTTGATTTTAATGCATGATATTACGCGCGATGGCAATCCAGTTTTAAGACAAGTTGCTAAGCCTTTAACTTTTCCATTATCCGATGAATACAAAAAATTAGCTGACGACATGATGCAATACTTAATCAACTCCCAAGATCCTAAGATTGCTGAAAAGCATCAATTAAGAGCTGGTGTTGGTTTGGCTGCTCCACAAGTTGGTGAAAGTGTTCAAATGGCTGCTCTTTTAGTTCCAAACGACAAAGGTGAAATCATCTTTAAGGAAGTTTTTGTTAATCCTAAAATTCTTTCTGAATCAGTTAGAAGAACTTGTCTTGCTGAAGGTGAAGGCTGTTTAAGTGTAGACAAAGACATTGAAGGATATGTTCCTCGTCCTGATAAATTAAAAATTCGTTACTATACAGTAGATGGTGAAGAAAAAACTATTCGCTTAAAAGACTATCCAGCAATCGTTGCTTCCCACGAAATTGATCACTTAAATGGTCATTTATTCTATGATCGCATCAATAAGCAAAATCCTTTTGAATTAGCAGAAGATACAATCGTAATTTCTTAAAATTAAACTTTTAATTTTCTACTAGGCGTTAGAGCAAGATGTTCTATCGCCTTTTTCCATACTATATATGAAGTAAATTGGTATACTTAAAAGCAAGTTTATGATAAAATTTTAATAGCTATGAATTTCTGCAAGTTTATGCAGAAGTTTTTTTGAACGTTTTAAATATAAGGAGATTATAAGAAATGATCTACAAAGTTTTATACCAAAAAGACCAGATCGTTAATCCAAGAAGAGAAACTACTAAGACTCTTTTTTTAGAAGCAGATAATGTAGTTGCAGCAAGAACTATGGTTGAGGATAATACCCCCTACAACATTGAACTCATCCAAGAATTAACTGGAAACTCCCTTGCTTACGAAAAGCAAAGCCCAGATTTCAAACTGACAACTTTTGATTCTAAGGATAACTAACGACCTTGAAATTAAAGAATAACGAAGTCGGCGTTTACGCTATAGGGGGTCTAGGCGAAATCGGCCGTAATATGTACTGCGTTGAGTACCAAGATGAAATTATCATCATGGACTGCGGTATCAAATTCCCTGAAGACGATATGATGGGAATTAATTATGTTATCTCAGACTATTCCTACTTAGTTAAGAATAGAAAAAAAATCAAAGCATTAGTTGTTACGCACGGACATGAAGACCATATCGGGGGAATTCCTTACCTTTTAAAGAAAATTCCTGAAATTCCTGTCTATGCTACTCCATTTGCTTTAGCCTTAATTCGAGGAAAACTTGATGAACATGGAATTTTAAACTCTAGTGAACTTCATGAAGAACATGAAGATACTGTTTTAAAATTTGATAAGTTATCAGTAAGTTTCTTCAGAACAACTCACTCAATTCCTGATACTCTAGGAATTGCAGTTCATACTCCTGAAGGAGCCGTTCTATTTACTGGAGACTTTAAATTTGACTTAACTCCAGTTATGAATCAACCAGCTCCTGATTTCCAAGAGATGGCTAAACTCGGAAAAGAAGGCGTCTTAGCACTTTTATCTGACTCCACTAATGCAGAGGTTCCTACATTTACAAAGTCAGAAAGATTTGTTGCTCATTCATTACACGACATCATTACTGGAATTAAAGGCAGAATTATTTTTGCCACTTTTGCTTCCAATCTTTACCGTGTATCAACTGCGATCAAAGCTGCTGTTGATACCGGAAGAAAAGTAGCTATCTTTGGTCGTTCAATGGAAAATGGGGTTCAAAATGGTATTGATCTTGGCTACTTAGATATTCCTGAAGGAACCTTAGTTGATGCTAATGAAATTAACCATACTCCACCTGAAAAGGCAATGATCTTATGTACTGGTTCTCAAGGTGAACCTCTTGCTGCTCTTTCAAGAATTGCAGATGGAACTCACCGTCAGATTTCACTACAACCAGGCGACACAGTCATCTTTTCTTCTAATCCAATTCCAGGTAACACTACTAGCGTTAACCACCTAATTAATAAGTTAACTGAAGCTGGTGCTAATGTTGTTCATGGTAAGATTCATAATGTCCATACTTCTGGACACGCTGGACAAGAAGAACAAAAAATGATGATTGAGTTAACTAAACCTGAATACTTCATTCCAGTTCATGGTGAATATAGAATGCAAGTAGTTCATACGGAAACTGCTCAATCTACTGGTATGCCTAAAGATCATACTTTTGTTCTTAAAAATGGGGATGTCCTTGCTTTGACGAGAGATTCTTCTAGAATTGCTGGTCACATTAATATACCAGATGTCTTTGTTGATACTTCTGGTAGCGATGATGTTGGTAATATCGTTGTTCGTGACCGCCAAATCTTGGCTGAGGAAGGGCTTGTAGTAGTAGTAGCAACTGTTGACTACAAACACCAACGCGTTCTTGCAGGTCCAGACATTTTGAGTCGTGGTTTTGTCTACATGCGTGAATCAACAGAATTGATTAGTCAAGCTCAGAAACATGTCTACCATGTTCTTAAGACAGAAATGGCGAAAGATCCACAACCAAAAGAAAATGAAATTAGAAAGGCAATTATTGAGAATCTTCAAGATTTCCTATATTCAAAGACTGAAAGAAGACCAATGATTCTGCCAATGCTAATTGAAAAGAAATAAAGTAAGCCCCATCTCGGGGCTTATTTTTATATTACATAGGCAAAAAATAATGAAAAAGATTCATTTACTGGTAAATCTAAAATCAGGGAGCAATAGAGGCGAAAAAGCTCTCAAGCAAATTGAAACTGTACTTAAAAATGAAAAAATGGACTATGACATTCATATCTCCAATTATCCGGGACAATTGGTTCCAATTGCAACCAAGGTAGCCAATGAGATTAGTTCTAGAAATGAATATGTTATTGTAGTCGGTGGCGATGGTTCTCTAAACCAAGCTTTAAATGGTGTTAAAAATTCAGAGCAGCCTAACACTCCCCTTGCCTACTTCCCAGCAGGCACTGGAAATGATTTTGCTAGAGCAGCTAAACTTGAAACAGATCCTCTAAAATTGATTAGACATCTAAAAAATAATCCGACCGTTACTAAAGTAGATTGCGGAAAATACCATGATCTAATTAACGGTGAGACAAGATACTTTGTTAACAATTTAGGAATTGGTTTTGATGCTTATGTAGTTAATAAAACGAACCACTCAAAACTAAAAACTAAATTTAATAAAATTAATATAGGTAACTTAACTTACGGAATTAATATTGTTCAAGCGCTCAAGGGACAAGACAATTTTAAGGTCAGAGTTTCAACCAATGGTCATACCTCTTACTATGAACACGCCTATTTAGTTACTACTACTAACCATCCCTACTTCGGTGGCGGCGTACCAATCTTACCGATTGCTAGCATTCACAATCATCACTTAGATATTGCAATTGTAGAAAAGCCAAACTTAGTAAAATTTATTTATCTATTTTCTAAGTTGCTAATTAATGGATCACACATGAAAAGTAACCAATTTCATTATTTTGAATCATCTGCAATTGAAGTTAAAACTGATGATCCTGAGTATGGTCAGTTAGATGGAGAAGAATTATCAAAAAGAAAGTTTCATCTAAAATTTGAAGTGGATCATTTTGATCTTTTGCAATAAACGACAAATAGCCAGCTCATAATGAGCTGGCTATTTTGCTATCTTTTTTCTTCTAATCTAATATCTTCCATTCCAATCATTGGATCAATCTGTCCAGAATAAATTAGCTCAGGAGTCAAAATATAATTTTCTGGCTCAACATTTTCTTCTTTAAGTTCAGCTTTGTTTTTTTCTTGTTCCGCATTTACATTTGAAGTATTTTCAACTTCTTTTAGACCTAACTCATGCCTAATTTTAGCTGCTAACTCAGTCTTACGGTCATTACCTGGAGTACGCAATGCCATAATATACGCCTTTTTTTCTCCTACCATAACTAAATTCTTCTCAGCACGAGTAATGGCGGTATATAACAAATTCCGCCTCAACATCATATAATTTTGCATCGTAAGATTTAAAATTACTAACGGAAATTCTGATCCTTGGGACTTATGGATGGTAATGGCATACGCACGGGTAATATCATTTAAGTCTTTAATACCAAATTCTATTTCACGACCGTCAAAATCAGCAATTAATATTTTGGCTTTATCATCAGGATTAAGGCCAATAATTTTACCAATTTGACCATTATAAATATCTTTTTCTGGATTATTTTGTAATTGTAGGATTCGGTCCCCGATTCTAAAACTTTCATTGTGAGCTTCAATTACTTTAGTTTTTGCTGATAGTGGATTCATCACATCCTGCAAAATATCATTCAAGTGAGTAATTCCACCTTGACCGTTGTACATCGCTCCCAGAACTTGAATATCATCCTTTTTGAAACCACGTTTAATAGCCAAATTTACGATTTGATCGATTGCATCCCCCACCAAGCTTGGTTGACATGGAATAAAGGAGTAATTTTTAGTTTTATTAAAAATAGTCTCTTCTGCTTCTTCATCATTAATTGCATGGGCCAACTTAATAATTGAGGAGTCTTCTCCCTGTCTATGAATTACTTGCAACTTTGTAGTTGGAAATGCCCCTGAACTTATTAAATCGCTGAAAATATTACCCGCTCCAACTGAAGGAAGCTGATCTTTGTCCCCCACAAAAACTATCCTCTTTGTTGAATTAATACCGGATAAAAGCTGTTTAAAGAGAAACATATCAACCATCGACATTTCATCAATAATTAAGATCTCACCGTTTAATTCGTTTACATCAGTCGCTTCATTTTCACCGATGCCTAACCCTAATAAACGGTGAATGGTTTTCGCTGAAATATCTGTAACCTCACTCATTCGCTTGGCAGCTCGACCCGTTGGTGCAGCAAGTAAAAATGGTGGATCATCGCTATACAAAGCTGCACTTGGAATTTCCGCAAGTTCCTTTAAACACATTAAAATTCCATTAATAATTGTCGTTTTACCAGTACCAGGACCACCAGTAAGAATTGAAATTGGATTATTTAACGCATTTTTAATTGCATTTTTTTGAGTATCATCATATTCAATTTCAAGTGTTTCTTCGACATGCTTTATTGCTTTTTCAATATCGCTATCATCAAATTCTTCTTTTTCGACTTGATTATTAACTACATGTTTTAATTCAGTGGCTATATCAAGTTCAGTTTGAAAAATTGTCTGCAAAGCTGCCTTATTACCTGAAACAACAACTTTTCCTTGCCTTTGAAGTTCATTAACACTATTAGCAAGCTCATCATAAGAGGTAGATTGAACTAAATCATAAGCCTGTGTTAATAATTCATCAAGTGCAACATAAGTATCTCCCAAGGTATTAAGAGCAGTCTGTAAAATACTTAGAAGTGCTCCCCTAACTCTTCTAGGATCATTTAGTTCTATTCCGAGCGCGTGTCCCATATTATCCGCAGTTTTAAACCCAAAGCCGCGAACTTCACCAAGGGCTTGATAAGGATCTTCCTCTAGTTTCTTCAAGGAATCACCATGATACACTTTATAAATATTACCGGCTACTTTTTTATTAATCCCATATCTAGCCAGCTTAATCACAATCTCTGAAAAAGAATCCATCTGATTAATTCCAGATAATAAGCTATCCTTTTGCTTTTGGGTCAAATCAAGATTGTCAATTTCAGTTGGATTTGACTTAATCAAATCTAACGCATTTGTTCCTAAACTATCAATGATCTTTTCAGCAGCCCTCTTACCGATCCCAGGAAACTTATCAGAACTAAGGTATTTAGCTAAACTACCCTCTTCATGAGGCAAAACTGGTTCATAAGACCTTATACGAAATTGTTTACCAAATTTTTCGTGCACGACAATATTACCGGTAAATTTATAAGTTGATCCAATTTGGATATCCCCAAAATTTCCAGTTACTCGGATATTATCACGATCGTAATCAGGTAATTTACTGATTAAATCTACATCAATAATCTTGAAAAGATCTTGATTGTTTTCAAAAACAATTCCATTTATTCGTCCAGTAAAACTAGTTTCTGCCATTTTTACCTCTAATCAATTTTGCTACCGCATTATATTGCTTTTGTGCTTGAGCAAAATATTTGGGATCTTGATTTTTTGATAATTTAAAATATTTTTCTGCTTCATCAGGATTAGTATCAAATAAAGTTAACCCCAATAAAAAATTAACTTTTGCATTTCTTTGGTCTTCTGAAATTTTATTATAAGTTTGATTTGCAGATTTTAAATCACCCAAACTAAGCCAAATATCACCAATTAATTCTAAAGTTCGCTCATCCTGATTCTTTAAAGTTAAGGCATAGGCTAGTGCCTTTTGATACTGCCCTAATTTCATAAAGATCAAAGCTTTTTGATACATTGTCTCTTCATCATCTGCAATGGAGTTAAGCAACGTAAGCGACTTGGCAAAATCTCCTTGCATGTAGTAGCAGACAGCAATGTTATAGGTTAGATCTTCAGGATGCTTAACAAGGCCACGAGCTTTTTCTAACAGTTCTAGCGCCTGATCAGCAGCATTTTGTTCAATTAAATAAGTTGAAAGCTGCAAATAATTCTCAATATCCTGGGGATGTTTGTTTATCTTTTCAATTAATAAATGTATAGCTTTATCTACGTTGCCAGTATCATATAAGTTGGCTATCTTTTTATCCATTTTAAATTGTATCCCTACTAGTAATTTTTCGATCTAGGTAGCTTGTTTCATTCCACGCTACTTCATCAAAAGTCTTTCCATTATCTTCCGTATCAAGAATTGTAAGACTTGTATTAGTTAAGCCGCCACGCTTTCTAATATCGGCAATATCGTACCCCTCTAGAGTTCTAATTAAGGCACACAAAGCAGCTCCATGACTTACTAATAATACTTTATCATCCTTGTTAGGATATCTTTTTACAATATCAGCAATCAATTTCTTTCCACGTTTTATCATATGGTCAAAATTTTCACCATGGAAAGTTGATGGATCATAACGATCAGGAAAATACCGAAATGCTTTTATTTGATCTGGATATTTACTTTCAGCATCAACAAATTTCATTCCTTCCAGATCCCCTAAATTGAACTCCTTTAAACGGTCGTCAATAATGACTGGGACAGTAATTCCCATATCATCTCTAAGCATTACTGCAGTTGTTAATGCGCGCTGTAAAGGACTAGAATAAAAAGCTCTAAACTTTGTTCCTTTTAAGTATCCAGCTAATTTTTTGATATCTTCGTAACTTTCAGGCAAAAGAGGTGAATTACCACTACCACCTTGATAGCGTCCTTCTAAGTTCCATTTTGTTTTTCCATGTCTTACAAAATATAATTGCATAATTTGCTTTTCCCTCCACTTTTATTACTATTATAAGTTTTAAGAGGAGAAAATAACAGTTTATAAAAATAAAAAAGAAGCCTCAAAAGAGACTTCTTCTAAACTATACTAGTTGTAATTGCTTTTCATTTTGGTATGCACGGTCAATTGTAGCTCCACCTAAGCACTCTTCACCATTGTAGAACACAATAGCTTGTCCAGGAGTAACAGCACGTGCTGGCTCATCAAACTCAACATGAACTGTATTATCCTTTGCACGGTAGTGCATAGTTACACCAACATCAGGTTGGCGGTATCTAAACTTAGCAGTACACTTCAAATCAACGTCGTGATCTGGTTGGCCTGTAAAGAATGATACACCGCTTGCATCTAAGCTAGTAGTATATAAAAGCTTACTGTCATAACCTTGTTCAACAATTAGCTCGTTCTTCTTTAGGTCCTTACCTACTACAAACCATGGATCAGTTGATTCCTTAGTTGAACCTAAACCAAGGCCGGATCTTTGACCAATAGTGTAGTACATTAAACCAGCGTGCTCACCAACAACTTTTCCATCTGGAGTAACCATTTTTCCTGATTGAGCTGGTAAAAATTCACTCAAGAATTTTTTAAAGTTACGTTCACCAATGAAACAAATTCCTGTCGAATCTTTCTTTTTAGCAGTTGCTAATCCTGAAGCAATAGCAATTTCACGTACTTGTGGCTTAGTTAAATTAGCAAGTGGGAAAATTACCTTCTTCAATTGATCTTGTGAAAGTTGGCTTAAAAAGTAAGTTTGATCCTTATTGCCATCCTTTGGACGCATCATATGAACAACACCGTTGTCGTCAACTCTGGTTGCTGCATAGTGACCCATTGCAATATAATCCGCATCTAAATCCATTGCGAAATCTAAGAAAGATTTAAATTTTATTTCTTTATTACACATTACATCAGGATTTGGAGTTCTGCCCTTTTTATATTCATCCAAGAAATATTCAAATACGCGCTCCCAATAATCCTTTTCAAAGTTAATAGAATAGTAAGGAATACCGATTTCATCTGCAACTTTTTTTACATCTTCGTAATCCTCAGTTGCCGTACAAACTCCGGAATCATCAGTATCATCCCAATTCTTCATGAAGACGCCGACAACATCAAAGCCTTGTTGTTTGAGTAAAAGTGCAGAAACTGAAGAATCAACTCCACCACTCATACCAACAACGACTCTAATTTTGCTGTTATCTACCATTTTATCCTTTTCTCCTTTTAGCAAGGTGCAATAATTTGGCGATCTTCAAGATCCTTTAAAATGAAGTTAAGCAGTTCAACCATTGGCGCTAGTTGTTTATTCTTAAAAATATTAACCTTTTGCAAACCATTAGTATCTGTAACTACCATTGTTAAATGATCTAAATCTTCATTAATTGTTAGCTTTAATTGACAGGTAGCATTATAAGGGGACTCATTATATAAGGGATGCTTATACATAAAATTACCTCTTTTAGTTTTTGTGAAACCTGCATCAATCAATGCATAACGCTTAATTTCAGGATTAATCGTAAATTTACGATTATCGCCGTTAATAATTACTGTATTTGCCATAAAAATATCACTCTCAATATTATTATCTTATTTTTTGTAAGTGTCAAGTATATGATTTTACTATTATTATACCTTAAGACAAATTCTCAAAAAAATAATTTTACTATTTATCTAGACGCTTGCACATCTTAACTAAATCTGCTGCAAATTCTTGAATTTCTTCTTCAGTATTAAATCTACCAAAGCTAATTCTAATTGATTCCTCAATTCTTGGTGAATCTTCCCCATACATTGCCTGTAAGACATGTGAAGGAGTAAGAGAACCTGCCGTACATGCAGACCCACCAGAAACAGCATATCCACTTAAGTCTAAATTAGTTAAGGCAGAGTAAGTACCTACACCTTTTAGCCATAAGTTCAAAACATGGTGAGATACTTTGCCTTCAAGAGTTCCATTGACTTCATAATCAATTTGATTTTTATCAAGTTCATCCAGAATTATTTTTTGAAAATTTTGGTACTTCTCTTGCAGCTTCTGCTTATCCATTTCATTTAGTTCTTGAGCAGCTATACCAAAGCCGGCAATACCTGGTACATTTTCCGTCCCGGGACGGCGTTTAGTTTCCTGTTCGCCTCCTAAAAGTAAATTACTTACTTTTAGACCATTTTTTTCATAAAGAAAACCTAAAAACTTTGGTCCATTAACTTTATGAGCAGAAGTTGATAATAAGTCGATGTTCATTTCTTTAACATCAATTTCAATATTTCCGAAGCCTTGTACGTCGTCTACATGAAAATATGCATTAGAATCTTTTACTAATTCACCAATTTCTTTTAACGGCATAATTGATCCAACTTCATTATTAACTGCCATAATAGAAACTAAGATTGTATCTGGTGTTAGTTCTCTCTTCAAGTCGTCTAAATTAATATGGCCAGTTTCATCGACATCAAGATAGACAATTTCGTATCCTTCCTGAGCTAAGCGTTTCATAGGATTTAAGACAGAAGGATGCTCAATTTTAGTAGTAATAATTTTTTTACCAATATCTTTTCTAGCACGTACTGTACCAAAAATAGCAGTATTATTGCTTTCTGAGCCACCACTAGTAAAAATTATTTCTTTATCTTGGGCATTAATTGTTTCTGCTAGTTGATGACGAGCTGTTTCAACTACATGACGAGCCTTACGACCAAATGCGTGTTGACTAGAAGCGTTGCCAAAATCATCAGCCATTTCACTACTAATTTTTTCAATAACTTTTGGATCCATTGGCGTAGTCGCCGCGTTATCTAAGTATACATTTTTCCTAGTCATATTATCTTATAACCTCTTTACTTTCCTTACATTTTGGAAGTGGCTCTTTTATTTTAACATAAAAATAGACTAAGTTACGATGAACTTAGTCTATCAATAGTTTAATCTAAAACTGTTTCTTCAAGATAGGATGCAATTATACTTGCAGCTTTTGCTCCAACTTCCTTGACGAATTTATCAAAGTCATTGTCAGCATTAGCATCTCCATTATCTGAAATAGCACGAATTGCAACCAATGGAGTATTAAAATGTCTAGCTACTTGTGCAAAAGCAGCTCCTTCCATCTCTACTCCCAATGCGTCAGAGAAATTCTTTTTAATCTCATCTTTTTGTGCTTCAGAAGCAATAAAACTATCTCCAGTTACAATCAATCCTTCTTTAAAAGGAATATCATGTTCCTTTAAATATGCTGCAAATTTTGTACGGAATGAATTATCCAGAGTATAGCCTGCAGGCTCCTGGGGAATTTGTCCTTCCACATAGTTACCTGCACTAGTATTATGAGCATCATAGTACATAAACTTATTAGGCAAAATTAGATCTTTTCTCTTTACATCTTCTTGCAGTGATCCAGCAGAGCCAGTCATAAAAATTACATCAATATCTTCTTTAGTTAACAGGCTAGTCAAATTCATAGCTGCATTAACTTTACCGATTCCACTTAATCCTAAGTAAATGTCATTTCCATTTACTGAAAAATGATCAAATTCAGTTGTGCCAAAGACTTCTTTATTTTCAGACTTAAAATGCTTTTTATAGAATTCTGCTTCTTCTTCCATTGGGACAATAATTGCGATTTTCATTTCTTACCTCTAAATCTAAAGTTTAAACAAAGCGAACAAAACTATAACTAACAAAACAACAACAATTAAAATCGCATAGTTCAGACGTTTTTTTAAACGATCAACCTTATCTTCACGCTTTTCTTTTAAAGCACGATTTGCGAGATCCTCTCTTGATTCAAATTTTGAAGAATCTTGAACCTCAACTTTTTGATCACTTACATCAGCTTGATGCTTATCTTTCCTCAATCGTTTAAAATTATCGAAAATTTTGCTTACTTTTTCTTTTTGTTGCTTTTTACGATAATCTGCTCGTTTTTCAGTCATTACTTTGATTTCCTGTTAAAATCATATTTTCCCAAAATGTAATTGCCATTACAGTTTTTGCATCCATAATTTCTCCAGAAGCAATTAACTGTTTTAATTCTGGCAGACTGTACCATTCTTGAGTTAAAAATTCATCTTCATCAAGAGGACGTTTATTTTCAATTTTTGACAAAGTATCACAATAGAATAAATGAATTTTTTCATCACAAAAACCAACAGATGTATAAAATTCACTTACCTTTTCCCAATACTCAGCCTTATAGCCACCCTCTTCATTCAACTCTCTTTTCATTGCATCAAGAGGTGAAGCATCTGTCTCATCAATTAAACCCGCAGGAATCTCCAAAGTTAATTGTTTAATGGGCTCACGCCATTGCTTTACAAGAAGCATTTTTTTCTCATCATTGATGGCAATTGCAGCACTAGCATCAGGATGCTTAACTATCTCACGAGTAGCTGTTTTTCCATTAGGCAAACTAATAGTTTCAACATTTAAATCAATAAGTTTACCTTCGAAAATAGGTTTATTTGAGATTTCAGTTTCTCTCAGATTCACTTAATTTCTCCTTTTAGTCATGATCAACATAAACGTTGATACATTGTAGACCCTTTTTTCCTTGCGCTAATTGATAACGAACTCTTTGACCTACGTTCAGTTTTTTATAACCTTCTTCTTTAATTGACTTATAAAAAACAAAGTAAGATGAATGAGTTAAATCATCCTCAATAAATCCATACGCAGAGTTTGGATCAAATTGTTTAACAGTACCTTTACGCATTATTTTTCTAAACCTTCTTTTTCTGCTTCAGGAAAGTTTTCAGCAACGATAGCTGCACAGCGCGCACATAATTCTGGGAAACGTGGGTCACTACCAACATCGGTTGTAGTACGACGACATCTTGGACAAACTTCACCAGCAGCGTGTTCCACTACAATGGATGCAGTTGGCAATTTTTCAGCATTTTCAGGTGCTTCTTCATCACTAATAGTTAAATCAGAAACAATCAAAATTTGTCTGATATTAGCGTTTAATTTATCGAGAAGTGCCTTCGTTTCTTCAGTTGGGTAGAGAGTAACGTGTGCTTCAAATGACTTACCAATTACCTTAGCATTCCGTGCTTTCTCAAGTGCCTTCAACACATCTGAACGAACTTTCATAAAGGCATTCCAATCTGCTAAAACTTCATCCTCATTAGCAAAATGGTCTACTTCTGGCATATTAGCAAGTTGAACGTAATCTTCTGGTTCCTTGAGATAACCCCAAACTTCTTCCATAGTATGTGGAAGGATTGGTGTCATCAATTTAGTTAGCTTAACTAAAACATCGTAAATTACAGTTTGCATTGAACGACGAGTTTCACTGTCTTCAGCATCAATGTAAAGAATGTCCTTAGCAAAGTCTAAGTAAAAGGCAGATAAATCATTAGAAATGAAGCTAAATACTTTCTTATAAACACTATTAAAATCAAACTTATTGTATGCTTCAATTGCCTCTTCGATCAAGCGATTTAACTTGATTTCCATATATTGATCTACACCGGACATATCTGGATAAGCAATTGCATCTTCCTTAGGATCAAAGTCAGAAGTATTAGCAAGCATGAAACGCATAGTATTTCTAATCTTACGGTAGCTTTCAGCAGATTGACGTAAAATATCTTGAGAAACTGCTACATCAGAAGTAGTATCTGCTCCGGCAACCCATAAACGAATGATTTCTGCACCCATTTGCTTGATTACATCATTAGGTGAAATTACATTACCTAATGATTTAGACATCTTGTGTCCCTTGTCATCTAAAACAAAACCTTGAGATAAAACTTGCTTATATGGAGCTTTACCAGTTACAGCAACTGAAGTAATTAAACTTGAGTTAAACCAACCACGGTATTGGTCACTACCTTCAAGATATAAATCTGCTGGGAAACCTAAACCATCACGCTCTTGCATTACACCAGCCCAAGAAGAACCAGAATCAAACCAAACATCTAAGATATCAGTTTCTTTTCTAAACTTACCATTTGGTGAATGTTCTGACTTAAATCCTTCTGGAAGTAGTTCTTCTGCAGTATGAGTGTACCAAGCATTAGAACCTTCTTTTTCAAAGATTTGAGCAACATGTTCAATAGTTTCTGGAGTAACAATTGGAGTATCGTCTTCTGCATAGAAAATTGGAAGTGGTACACCCCATGCACGTTGACGAGAAATTACCCAATCACCACGATCTTTAATCATATTGTAAAGACGGGTCTTACCCCATGCAGGGATGAAATTAGCTTTTTCAATTTCTGCTAAAATTTGATCTCTAAATTTGTCAATTGAAGCAAACCATTGAGTAGTTGCACGGTAAATAACAGGTTTCTTAGTACGCCAGTCATGTGGATATGAGTGAGTAAAGAAGCTAAGCTTTAAGAGTGCGCCAGCTTTTTCAAGCTTATCGGCAACAACTTTATTAGCATCATCATAAAACATTCCCACTAAGTCTGGATCAGGCACTTCTTTAGTAAATCTACCTTGTGCATCCATTGGACTAAATACTGGTAAGCCATAGCGACGGCCGACATTGTAGTCATCTTCACCAAAACCAGTAGCGTTATGAACTAGTCCAGTACCATCATCAGCAGTAACATAAGTATCATTCATTACCACCCCAGTTACATCATATAGTGGATGTTGGTAAGTCATTCTATCAAAGTCGGTACCCTTTAAGGTCTTAACAACCTTATAATCTTCCCAACCTAAATCTTCAGCAACTGCTGAAAGACGTTGTGAACCGATGACATACTTTTTACCATTAACTTCAACTACTGAATAATCAAATTTAGGATTTACAGTAATTCCGACATTACTTGGAATAGTCCAAGGAGTAGTAGTCCAGATTACTAGTGAAGTATCTGAATCTAGAATACCCTTTCCATCTTTAATTGGAAAAGCAACATAGATTCTTGGTGATTTAATGTCATGATATTCAACTTCAGCTTCAGCTAAAGTGGATTCACTTGACCAAGACCAGTAAACAGGCTTCTTACCCTTATAGATATAACCTTTTTTAAACATTTCACCGAAGACTCTAATTTCTTCAGCTTCAAATTTTGGTTGTAAGGTAATGTAAGGATGATCCCAATCAGCCATTACTCCTAAGCGTTTGAAGTCGGCCATTTGTTTTTGAACTTGTTCTTCCGCAAACTGGCGACAAAGTTCTCTATATTTAGCCCGATCCATTGTTTTACGGTCAACGCCCTTTTTAGCTAATTGTTGTTCAACTGGAAGCCCGTGAGTATCCCATCCAGGAACATAAGGAGCATAGTAACCATTCATATTTTTGAAACGAACGATAATATCCTTCGAGATCTTATTTAAGGAGTGTCCCATGTGAATATTACCATTAGCAAATGGAGGACCATCATGAAGGTCAAAACGGGGTTTGCCTTCATTAAGTTTTAATCTTTGTTCATATAATTTATTTTCTTCCCATTCTTTTTGCCATTCAGCTTCACGAACTGGAAGATTACCGCGCATTTTAAATTTAGTTTTACCTAAATTCAATGTATCTTTGACTCTCATAAAAAATCCTTTCTTAATCAAAAAAAGCTTCATCCCAAATAGGACGAAGCTTCTCGTGGTACCACCTAAATTGAATAGGGTACACTTACCCTATCCCACTTATTCTCTGTGTATCGTACAGAAAACGTTTAAGTCAATTGGCAGCTGATTAACTTTCGAAAGTTGTTAGTCTTTCACCATCACTAACTCGCTAAGGTATCTACTTGTTGTTACTGTCGACTTAAATTTTAATTATCTTTTAAATCATCAGGAAAAATAATTACTGGACCATCGCGACGCTCAGAACTTTCCTCCGTAGCATGCATACTTTCCTTAACAGAGTTTTCTCCATCTAAGAGTTCAGCACTATCTTCCTTTTCTTGAACAGAGTTTACTTCATTTACTGTATTATTGTCAACCTCTGAAATAGCAGAATTAGTTTCTTCAGACGGCACTTCATCCTCTAGTGGTCCATCCGGAATTTGCTCATCCTCGAGAGGCTGTGACCCATCAGCTGGATATAAGCGGGAGCGGCCATAGTATTTATCTAGGTAATATTGCCAATCAGAATCACTTAATTCTTTGATCTGATCTTTTAACATTCCTTGAACTGCTTCTCTAAAATCTTCTACTTTTGCCTTAAGTAACTCATAATCATGATTTAAGGTATCATATTGCTTTTGAAGGT
Organism: Lactobacillus johnsonii; assembly: GCF_014058685.1. Taxonomy (NCBI): domain Bacteria; kingdom Bacillati; phylum Bacillota; class Bacilli; order Lactobacillales; family Lactobacillaceae; genus Lactobacillus; species Lactobacillus johnsonii. Next base: position 1,244,739 of record NZ_CP059055.1, read on the forward strand.
CAGCTCTTTTTTTCTCGCCCTCATCTCGAGCTTTATTAACTATTTCGTCAGCGTCTTGGTTAGCCTTTTGAATAATTTCTTGTGCTTCTTTATTTGTTCTTTTTTTAATTTCTTCAGCATTTTCTTGTGCTGAAATTAAAGACTCATTAATCGAATCTTTAACCTTTTCAAATTTATCTACTTTTTTCTTTAGTTCAACATTTTCATTTTTTAAATCAACAATTTGATCGAGTGCATCCCCATATGCATCAACAATTCGATCTAAAAAACCATCTACCTGCTTGGAATCATATCCACGAAGTTTTGTACTAAACTCCTTATTATGGATATCCATTGGCGTTAATGTCATATTATCACCTTTTCTTTGCTTGCCATACTTTTATTTCAAGTCTTTTTTTACCTTTCTTCGTAGTGGCAAGATTAATAATCTCATATCTCCCATAATGGCGAATACTAAGCATATCCTGTACAGAAATAATTATATTAGATTGTGTTACAAGATGCCAATTTAATTTCACTTCTCCCGCTTCAATAATTTTCTTAACTTGGCTTCTGCTTAAGTTCGTAATCGCACTGATAACAGCATCAAGTCGAAGTGAGATCGCTACTGAAGTCATTTCTTCGCTATCATCTTCCTGCACTAAAACTTTGGATAGGGGCAGTTCAGATAATTTCACTTTTGTTCTTCCAATTCGATCAATTTCCTCAAGAAAATAATCTTTCAATTCAGCTTTAATGAAGAACTGCCAATTTCCATTTTCATCATTGATAATATCACCAAAAGTATCCAATTCAATTCCTAGGTGCGTCAAAACACCTAAGATTTGACTATGAGTGAGTTCAGACCATTTTTGAGGATAAGCAATTTCTAAAAGCGAAATATTGAATTCATCGGGCTTGTACCCTTCACTCCAATCACATAAAAGCATTCGCTTCTTTTCCGCATTCGAAAAGCCGCCAAAACTATATAACTGTGCATATCCTCCAACTATTTCTCGAAAAATATATTGTTCTCTAGGATTAAGAAAATCAGTTAAAATCGGTTCATTTTTAAATAAAAACTGATTAAAAAGACCGACGAAATAATCCACCGTCGGTCTTTCACTTTCATCAAAATGTTGATAAAAACTACTAGCTTGTCTTTTTTCCATTTTATCTAATAAACACGTACCTAATTATATTTGCTATCCAATAAAGGACATAATTATTTACAAAATAAATTACTAACAAAGCTACAACGGGAGCAAAGGAAATTCCAGCTATTGGAGGAATAAAACGTTCAAATATCTCCAAATAAGGCTCAACAATTTTCCCTAGTACTCGCCCCACTTTAGTCACAAGTAGTCTTGGGATCCAAGTTAGTAAAGTATAGATAACAATTAGAAAGCTATAGATATTTAATAAATCAGAAATAATGCGTAATATCCAGCCTATAATTGAAAATACCATTAATCCATTTTATCTTTCTTTTCAACCAATTCAGCAATTTTACCATCAGTTTCAAATTTTGGTGGAGTTGCTAAGAAGATCTTGTCCCCCACACGTTGAATTTCACCGTTTAAGGCATAAACAGTACCAGTAATAAAATCAACGATTCTACGTGCCTGTTCATCATCCATACGTGCAAAATTAATAATAACAGCCTTGTTATTTAGAAGATTTTGAGCTACTTCTTTTGCATCAGAATATACACGAGGCTCGTATAAAACGATTTTACTCGTAGCACTAACACCAGAATTAATAGAAACAACATTTGCTCTTCTCTCATTTTTTTGAGTTTGAGGGATTTCTTCTTGCTGTTCCTCTGATTCAGTATATGGCACTTCATTCATTTCATCATCTTCAGAGATACCAAAAAATCTACCTAATTTATCGAAAGCCATAATCTCTTCCTCCAAATACTAATCTTGACGACGATGTTTGAAGAATGGAATATCATTATCTGATTCATCATCTACACTAGTTTCAATTTGAGAAATACTAGTGGAGTCGTCTGAACTAAATGAATCAAATTCATCGTCATCTTTTTCTTTATTCTCTACAGGTTGTGGACGATTGTTCTCTTTTCTATCTTGCTTCCAAACGCTTGTGGGGTCAAGTAAAGTATCTTGAGATTCTTTCTTTTCTGCTTTTACTTCAGGAATAGATTGAGTAGGAGCTTCGTGAGAAATAGTATTTTCAACCTTAATTTCGGTATCATCTGCTGAAGCAGGCTTAGATACTTCTGGTTGTTCACTCTTTGTAGGTTCTGGAGTTACTACTTCTTGGCGTGCTGGACGTGAAGGGCGACGCATTGGTTGTTTTGAAGCTTCTTCCTCAGCCTTTGAGTCAATTCCTGTTGCAATAACAGTAACTACTACTTCATCACCTAAGTTTGCATTGATTGACGTACCAAAGATAATATTTACACCATCTCCAGCAGCTTTTGAAACAATATCAGAAGCATCTTGCGCTTCAAATAAAGTTAAATCTGGTCCACCAGTAATGTTAAGTAGAACTTGCTTAGCACCATCAATTGATACTTCAAGTAATGGAGATGAAATAGCAAGTTTAGTAGCTTCAACTGTTCTATTTTCTCCGCTAGCACGACCAATTCCCATTAAGGCAGCACCTTGATTTTCCATTACAGTCTTAACATCTGCAAAGTCAAGGTTAACGTAGTCAGTTGAAGTAATTAAATCGGAAATACCTTGGACACCTTGACGAAGAACGTTGTCAGCTTCTTTGAACGCATCCATCATTGGTGTCTTCTTATCAACCATTTCTAATAAACGATTATTAGCAATGATAACCAAGGTATCAACATATTGCTTTAATTGAGCAATTCCTTCTGCCGCATTTTTTGAACGCTTTGGACCTTCAAATGTAAAGGGACGAGTAACAACCCCAACAGTTAATGCTCCAGTTTCACGTGCAATCTTTGCAATTACAGGAGCAGCACCAGTTCCAGTCCCACCACCCATACCAGCAGTAATAAAGATCATGTCAGCGCCCTTTAAAGAGTCTTCAATTGTTTGTTGGCTCTCTTCAGCAGCTTTTTGACCAACTTCAGGATGAGAACCTGCACCTAACCCACGAGTAAGTTTAGGTCCAAGTTGAATCTTATTTTCTGCTTTATTACTATTAAGAGCTTGTACGTCCGTGTTAGCTGCGATAAAGGAAACTCCCTGTACTCCTTCATCAATCATTCGGTTTACAGCGTTACCACCGGCACCACCAACACCGATTACTTTAATGACTGCATTTTTATTGTCATCAGAATCGAAAGTAAAATCCATTTACTAAACCACCTTATTTAATCAAAAAATTTCTTAAAGAATTCTTTGATTCCTTTTTTATTATTCTTATTATCATCATTCTCTTCAGAGGTAGAGACCGTTGATGTAGCACTAGTCTTATTATAATCTTCTTTGGGCTCCATTTCACTAGGAGTTAGGCGTCTTTTGAAAAATTTCATATTTTCTTGAGACGAAGATTGGTTAGAAACCGGAGAAGTAATCTGGTTTCCATAAATAACACTGTTAACCAAGTAATCAATATCAGCCAAACTATAAGCATAATTTACTACTCCATAGCTAGCAGCGTACATTGGATTGCGTAGTCCCATTTGATCTGGTTGAAAAATTCTAGCCTTTACGCCAAAATCTTCTTTTACAATGTCATCAATTCCCTGGAGTGCACTACTTCCACCAGTAATCACAACTCCACCTGGCAACTTGAAGGCATCATGAGATTTTAATCCTTTTCCAATTCGACTGAAAGTTTGATCAAGACGAGCATTTATTATTTCACTTAAATACTCTTCATCAATCATTTTTGGCGCATTTTCACCCACTACATTAACTGGAAATTGATTATCACTAGAAGTTAAGCTTGGATCTGCATAACCAAATTGTAGTTTGATTTTTTCAGCTTCTTTTTTCGAAGTATTTAAAACAACTGAAATATCATTGGTAATATCAATTCCACCCTCTAAATCAATTGTCGCATACTTAATCTTATTTTCATGAATAACAGTAGCAGTAGTTGATCCTCCACCTAGATCCAGAAGAACTGTACCAAAGGTTCTTTCTCCTTCATCAAGAGCAACACTAGCAATTGCTAACGGTGTAGGTACAAAGAAATTATTCTGATATCCTGCTCTTTCGATGGCCTTGCGAATATTATGTAAATCTGCACTAGGTGCCGTCAATAATATACCGTGTACCTCCAATGAATGAGCAATCATTTTTCTCGGATCATCTACATCAGTTTTTCCATCAATTAAAAATTTATTAGGTAAGAAAGCAATTGCTTCTCGACCATCTTTTAATGCTGTATCAATAGCAGTTACTAAAACACGTTTTACATCATTATCAGTAACTTCTCTGCCATTTTCTTCAATGTTAATTAATCCAACAGCATTTTCTAATTGAAGCAATCCAACTGGAATTCCAGTTACTACGCGATAAATCTTTGAATTTGTCTTTTGCGCTACTTTCTTTAAAACAGCACTAATACTTTCAGCAGTTTGATCAATATCAACAATTTTTCCATGCCGCATTCCTTTAGTAGGACCATTTGCAGCACCAATAATTTGCATTTCATTAGATGCAGTGTCAGCGACTACTGCTTTTACGCTTGTTGTTCCTATATCCAAGCCTACAAGTAAATCAGTTTTATCCAAGGTAATGCCCCCAAAACATAACTATACAATAAATTTTAACATATGGTTTAAGTTCTCACTAATATCAAGTCAGTCCTAATTTGACTTTTTCTGCCTGTGTGAGCGGTCTACTATAAGCACCAATTTCAAAATCAATTACAGATGGTTCTCTTAGCTGACTTTTAATTTTGTCATAGTAGCGCATCTTACCTTTAATGGTAGAAAGATTTCCAATAACTATATTATTATCTTTCATTACCAAAATAATCTGCGTTGGCCTTCGTGTTTCACCACTCAGCATTTTAACTTGGTCACGGATATTTTGTGGAAGACTGGCATAAACCTTGATATCTTCGCTAAGAGAGACTTTTTGATTATATCCAGTAAACAAAGGCTTATTTTTATCAATTTTGTTACTTGCGATAATTTGGCTACCTACTTTTCCAGTCGCCAAGATTTTGCGATAGCCGTCACCTTCATGAATATATCCGATTACTGGTCGCTCTTTGATATTTAAAATCAAATGATTTGCTTTTTGGACGCCCACTTGTACTTTCGCTATTTCTGGGAAAGTAGCTGATAGTTTTTTACTGTATTCTTTTCCTTTTAGGAGACAAAAGACAACCTTGTTTTCAGGAGAAATACCTACAGTCTTTACTACTTGCCTACTATTTAATTCAGGCGCTCCTTTAACCTGTACGCTTGCTACATTTGCTTTTGGAGAAATATAGTATCCTAAAGCTAAAATACAACACAGTGAAAAGAAAATTATAAAACCTAATCGAGTCAATAAAGCATGCCGACGTTCAGCTTGCAATTTAGTTAGTGAGGCAGAGACCCGTCTTTTTTCATTAGTGTTTGTCTTATTTTTATAATCAATCCATCCTGATAATTCTTTTTTAGGATCTTTTTTGGTTATTTTTCTCTTAGCCACATGCCTCACTCCCTTTCACTATTTATTTTTAATTAGACTTTCCATCACCGAAATTACTTGATCAGATGCATCTGGAACACCTAATTTCTTAGATGCTTCACTCATCTTCTTTGCATAATTTGTATCGAGTAGAATATGATCGATTGATGAAACAAAGTTATTAGGATTTAAATCATTTTCTGCAATAACTAAAGCAGCTCCTGCTTTTTCCATATCAAGCGCATTTTTCATTTGATGATTATGCGTTACATTCGGACTAGGTATTAAAATTACAGGAACACCAAGGGCGGTAAATTCAGCCAAACTAGTTGCACCAGATCGTGCTACAACGCATGTCACTTGTGGTAATAAGCCTGGCATATTATCAATATAAGGAACAATCTTTATATTTGAATTCACTTCTTTACCGGCTAATTTTTTCTTAACATCGCCATAATACAATTGTCCAGTTGCCCAAATAACCTGATATGGTTTTGTTTCAAGCTCTGGCAAAGACTTTTCAACGATTTGATTAATTGCTAAAGCACCGCGTGAGCCACCAAAAATCAGTACAGTTGGCATGTTAGGATTTAAATCCCATTTCTTAGCAATATCAATGTTTTCTTTATTTAAACCAAGAACTTGTTGTGAGCGTGGATTACCAGTTTTTACTAATTTCTTTTTCTCTGAAAATTGCTTTGCAGCATCATCAAAGGTATAACAAATTTTATCAACATAATGAGCTAAAAACTTATTTGCTAGTCCAACTACTGAATTAGATTCATGAATGATAGTTGGAACATGCATTTTAGCTGCCTCATAAACTATGGCACCTGATACATATCCACCAGTTCCAACGACTACATCAGGCTTAAAGTTCTTAATAATTTGTTTTGCTTCTTTTGTAGCTTTAATAAATAATTCGATTGTTTCGAAATTCTTTAGAGGATGCTTTCGATCAAATCCTTTAATTTTTAAAGTCTTAAAAGGAACTCCTGCCGCAGGAACAATCTTCGATTCTAATCCTCGATCAGTCCCAACAAACAAAATTTCATCATTTGTAACTAATTTACGTTCTTTCAAACGTTCAATTAACGCCATAATTGGATATATGTGGCCACCAGTTCCGCCACCAGAAAAAATTACTCTCATTTTTATTTAGTCTTTAATTCCTTAATAAATTTTACAAAAAAGTCTCCACGTTCTTCAAAAGTGTTAAATTGATCCCAAGATGCACATGCTGGTGAAAACAAAATAACATCTCCTGCTTCACTTAATTCATATGCTCGCGGAACAGCTTCTTGTAAAGTATTAACAATTACGATATCTTTAATACCCGCTTTACGAGCGGCATCAGCTAAAAGATATTTAGTTTCACCATAAAGTACAATTGATTTTACATGCTTTTTAAATAGTGGAACTAGTGAATCAAACATGAATCCACGATCTAATCCACCCGCAATCAAAACTTCAGGCTCTTTAAATGATGGAATAGCTACAGTAGCAGCTTCAATATTCGTTGATTTTGAATCGTTATAAATTTTACGATCATTATAAGTCATTACATATTGCAAACGGTGAGTCGCACCAGTAAAAGTACTTAATGCATATTGAATGTCACTATCATCTGCACCCATTAATTTAGAAATGGCAATCGCTACTAAACAATTTTGTTGGTTATGAATACCTGGGATCTTGATATCGCTGATCTTCATAATGTGATGATCGTCTTTGCTTTCAAGATATTCATCACCAATAAAATAGTCGGCAGTTTTATCTGTTTCCGAAAATGTCTGAACCTTAGCTTTTGTCTTATCAAGCTCTTTTTCTAAAATATTCTTTTGATCAAAGTTAGCAATGAAATAATCATCTTGATCTTGAGATTGAGTAATTCTAAGCTTAGCTTCAACATAATTGTCAAAAGTCTTATGGTAGTCAAGGTGAACATTATTATAAATATCAACAATGGCAGCTACTTTAGGCTTAATATCAGTTACCCCAAGTAATTGGAAACTAGACATTTCTACTACTAGGAGATCTTTAGAAGTTGCTTTTTCAACAACTTCTGAAATTGGAACACCAATATTACCAACTGCATAAGCATGACCACCATTTTTAGATAAATTATGATCCATAATTCTTTGGGTAAGCATGACCGTAGTTGTCTTTCCATTTGAGCCAGTAACACAAACATATGGTGCTTCACTGACATTAAGTGCAATTTCAGGTTCGGTAATAACTGGAATATCTAACTTCTCTGCCTTCTCTACCATTGGATTTTCATAAGGAATTCCGGGGTTTTTAACAAGATAATCAAATTTTTCCTCATCAAAAATCTCTACTGGATGGTATCCAGAAATAACTCTAACTCCTAACTTGTCTAATTCAGCAGCACGATCATCGTTAGACAAATCTTTTTTATCATTTAAAGTCAGCTTAGCGCCAAGCTTTAAAAGAAGCTTAGCAACAGAAAAACCACTTTTTCCTAAGCCTAAAATCAAAATATTTTTATTTTCGTATGTCTTAATTTTTTTCATTTTAAAATTAACCCCAGATAATTAAATAAATAATACTTCCAATTAAACCAACAATCCAAAATACAATATCAACCTTCCATTCAGACCAGCCAAGCATTTCGAAATGGTGATGGATTGGTGTCATCTTGAAAATTCTCTTTCCAGTAGTTTGGAAGGAAATAACTTGTAAGATCACACTTAAAGTTTCTAATACAAAAACAATTCCAATTAAAAGCAATGACCATGGACGATGAAGGAAAATCGATACAGTGGCTAATCCTCCACCTAAAGCTAATGAACCTGCATCTCCCATGAAAATTTTAGCTGGCTTATGATTGAACATGAAGAAACCTACTAAACCACCAATTACACTGAGAGTAAATACAACGATAACCCAATTTCTTTCTTGGTAAGCTATCCAAGCATAAGTAGCATAAGCAATAATGGATAAACCAGTTGCTAATCCATCTAAACCATCAGATAAGTTAACTGCGTTAGAAAAACCAACCAACCAGAAAAGGACAAATAAACTAAAGAGGAAGGAATTTCTTACCATTCCTGCAAAAGGAATATATAATTCAAAGGCAAAATGATCACTAAAGGCTAGTGTAATAATTAAAGCTGCAATAATAATTTGTCCTAATAATTTTTGCCATGCTCTCAAGCCTAAGTTACGTTTGAAATATAGCTTAATTCCATCATCTAAAAAGCCAATAATTCCGTATCCTAAGAAAGCAATAATTAAAATCCATGCAGTCTTATTTAAATCTTTTTGCCAAATCAACACCCATAAGGTAGAAATAACACCGGCAAGCATAAAGACTACTCCACCCATAGTTGGTGTACCTGATTTTTTCTCATGCCACTTAGGGCCTTCATCTCTAATAACTTGTCCTTCATGTTTCATTCGCATGAAACCAATAAACAACGGTAAGAAGATAACCGTAAGAGCAAAGCTGCTAATGAACGGTATCAAAGAAAACTGCATTTTGTATTACTCCTTTAACTTTTACTATTTTAAGTTTACAGATAGCTTACTATTTTTATCAATTACTTTTCCAGCCGGAATAGACTGTTTAGTAACTTTTCCTTTTCCATTAATCGTAATTGGAATATCAGTTGTCGTCATGAAGCTATTAACTTCATCTTCGCTCCAGCCAACCATATTTGGACATGTAACTTTTCCTCCAGTATATAGGAAAATCTTTGTATCGGTATCTTCTTTTACACCGGCTCCTACTGACTGCCGACTAACATTCTTTCCAGTTCCAATCACTTCAACTGAAACTCCTGCATTATTAGCATCTTCTTTTGCTTTTTCAACACTTTTACCAGTTAAAGCTGGAACAGTTACTTTTTCATTAACCTTTGCTGAAGAATCAGAAAGTGAAATCAAGCGATTCATAATTGGTTTAAAAATAGAAGAAAGAATTGTTTCAGCTGGTTTGGACATTTTTTGTGGTTGCTTCATGGTTAAATAAACACAATAACGAGGATTATTAGCAGGTGTTACCCCAACTACTGAAAAAATATAATTATTATCCCCAGTCAAATATCCACCATGCGGTCCAGCTATTTGTGCCGTACCAGTTTTTACAGCGATGCTCTTTCCTGGCATTTTATAAGCTGCACCAGTACCGTAAGATGCGTTTACAACATCTTGCATTCCTTTTAGAACAGTTTTAGCTGTTTTAGCAGAATAAATAGGTGTCCCGACTTTTGTACGGTGAAACTTTTCTACTACTTTACCAGAAGGTGAAACTATTTTTTCGACAAATTGAGGTTTTACCATCTGACCATTATTGGCCAAGGCACTATATGCTTGCATCATTTGCATTGCATTAACATTAACCCCTTGTCCAAATGCAGTAACAGCCTGATTCAACGGAGTAGAAAAGTTTAAAATACCTGCGGTTTCTCCAGGAAGCGTTACCCCTGTCTTTTTACCGATTCGGTATTTATTCAAATATTCTTTCCAAGTTTTTGAACCCATCTTTTGTTCAAGTTTTACAAAACCAACATTACTGGAACGAGGAAATGCTTGGCTAAATGGAATGCTTCCCCACCCACTATTGTTCCAGTCATGAATTGTTGAGCCCTGAACAGTGACTGCTCCAGACTTGTATTGTTCATTAGGATTGTAATGACCACTTTCAATTGCACTTGAATAAGTTAAAACTTTGAAAACTGATCCCGGTTCATAGGAATCCTGCACTAACATATTTCGCCATGATGTATCTAATCCCTTTTTAGTTTGAGGATTAAAGGTAGGACGCTGAGAAGCAGCCAGAATTTTACCAGTTTTAATATCTTCTACAACTGCTGTTAAAGCTTTTGGCTTGTATTTATCTTGCACTTGCGACATTAAAACCTCTAAGTAAGTTTGCAGTCGTGAATCAAGTGTCAAGTAAACATTGTCTCCATCTTTTGTAGCACGTGCATTCTTTTGGCTATTAGGCAATTGATAATTTTCTGCATCTACAAACGCTTCGCGATACCCATCTTTACCGGCTAATTGCTTGTCAAAGTATGCTTCAATTCCCATCGTACCAACTAAAGTACTATTTCCTTGGTTCTTTTGGGGTTGTGCCAAACCAATAATGTGAGAAGCAAAGTTTCCATTAGGATAAAGTCTAGATGGAGTTTCGATAAATTTAATTCCTGGCAACTTCATCTCTTCAATTTTTTCCTTTTGAGATAAAGTTAAGCCTGTTCCAGCTGAACCAAATTCAACCTGGAAAGCCTTATGCTTCGGAGTCAAATATGAATATATTTTTTCTTCACTTAAAGGAAGTACTTCAGCCAACTTTTGTGCTGTTTTGCGTTTATTCGTAACATACATTGGCTTATTATGATAATCAATTGAACTCTTATCTAAGATGGCATATACAGTAAAGACATGCGCATCTTCAGCAAGAGTTAAACCATTTTTATCATAAATTGTTCCTCGGGTTGCTTTTAAAACCTCATTTCGCCTATAAATCTGATTTATACGCTTATTTAGGTTTTCGCCAGCAACCTGATTTGAAATCCCTATATATAAAAATCTACCTATAAATACAAGAAAAACCAAAGCCAAGACTAGCTGGAGGATTCTCCCCACCGTAAAGCGGTAGCCGTGGGCTTTGGATCTATTTCTATTTAAGTTATTAAACTTTTTCATTAACGGACATTCCTAATGTTACTCTCAACCAAGTGCAAGCCTTGATCACGGGCAATTTTATTAATTCTAGTAGTTGACGTTAATTCACCAATCTTCTGACGAAGATCAGTGTTATGACTTTTTTGAGAAATTATTGTTTGCTCAACATTTGCTAATTTATGTTGAGCACTAGTAGCGGAAATGCTAGCTGAAACCAATAAAATCATTAAACCTAATGTAATGAGTGAACCTAGAACGACTAAACTTTTTTCAAATGCTGTCCAAGGAACGCTTTTAGGATTAAGAACAATTGCTTTCTTTGGCTGCTCAGTCTGCTGTTGACTTTGTTGATAATTTAAATTTCTTGCTGAGCTATCAGCCATCTTTTTCTCCTTAAATACTAACTAAAAATTATAATTTCTCTGCAACCCTTAACTTGGCACTGTGTGAGCGATTATTTTCCTCTAATTCATCGCTACTTGCCATGATAGGTTTGCGACTAATCAATCGCAATGTTGGTTTACTGTCAGCCGGTACCATAGGCATTCCCCGTGGTATTTCGACTTCAGAATACTTTTTAAATATCTTTTTGACGATTTTATCTTCATGAGACTGAAAAGTAATTACACTAATTCGACCACCTGGCTTCAATAGCTTAATTGCTTCTTCAAGAGATTCTTGTAATACACCTAATTCATTGTTAACTGCAACTCGAATAGCTTGAAAGCTCTTCTTCGCAGGATGTCCCCCACTTCGTCGTGCATATGCTGGAATGGCATCCTTAATCACATCTACTAAATCAAAAGTAGTTACAATTGGCTTCTCTTTTCTTCGATCAACTATTTTTCTAGCAATCTGACGAGAAAACTTTTCATCTCCATACTTATACAAAACGTCACTTAATTCTTTTTGTGACCACGTGTTTACTATTGTATAAGCATCTAACTCTTGGCTTTGGTCCATCCTCATATCTAATCGAGCATCGAAACGATAAGAAAAACCCCGTTCAGGTTGATCAAACTGTGGAGACGAAACTCCGAGATCGTAATAAATACCATCTATTCCATCTGAAATCCCCAGCTCTACCAGATTTTCTTTCAAATGACAGAAGTTATCATGAACCAACATTAATCGAGGTTCTGCTCCTACCTGTAACTCCTTGGCAAAACTCTCTTTTGCCATAGAAATTGCATACTCATCTTGATCAAATCCAATCACAGTACCCTTATTTAACTTACTGAGTAGATATCGGGCGTGACCACCACCACCAAAAGTTGCGTCTACATAAAGACCACCATCTTTTGGATTTAAATTGTCTATTGTTTCGTGCAAAAGCACGCTTTTATGCTTGAATTTCATAATTTTATAACTCGATGTCATCCAAGTCTTCTGCGATATCGTCATAGTTTTCGTTGGCTTCCTCTGAGAAATCATTCCAGCGTTCTGCTGACCAAATTTCAATTCTATTGGAAACACCAACAATTACACATTCCTTAATGAGTGCGGCATGCTCTTTTAGTGTCATGGTCAGATTAACACGTCCTTGCTTGTCAAACTCACTCTCCATCGCACCTGAGTAGAAAAGTCGCGTAAACTTACGTGCACTTCTCTTAGTCAGTGGAAGTTTGGCTAACTTAGCCTCAATTTTTTGCCATTCTTCAATTGGATAGCCAAAAATACAGCCTTCCATTCCACGAGTAAATATCATCTTATCACCAATCTCAACTCTAAATTTGGCTGGTATAATCAGCCGGCCCTTGCTGTCGAGATTATGATGATACTCGCCCATGAACATGGTCTAGCCCCCTTTCCAATGAATAATTTACCACACTTCCCCACTTTCTACCACAAGTTTTACACTTTTTATTTATATATTACGTTATTTTATGATAATTATAATTTTATCTAACAAAAACTGCCCGCATCATCATGATTGAGGACAGTTTAAGGTTTATTAAAAAAGTGGGGGAAATTTTTATAGTAAAAGCAAAATTAAGAGACCAACGTACCAAACAATGGATGATGCTGCTAAATAGTGCCATAACATTCCAAATGTCTTACCCACCGAAATGTTTTTGTTTTTAATTGCAGTATAAATTGAAACAATTACAACTAAAATAAAGTAAAGTAAAAATCCATACGGTAAAAAAGATGGCTGCTTTGTTTCTTGAGTTAATAACTGACAAGCAACAATAAAGAAAAAAGGCAAAATGTCATAACCACTAAATTGAGCCTTAGGAAATAATTTCACTAGAAAAGCAGCAACGATAATTCCACATAAAGGAATTAAAAAGATAAGCAAAAAATTCATGAAAACCCTCCAATAAGTTTATTTTAAACTATTTCAATTAAATATAAAATTACAATTAAAACATGGTACACTAGAATTATTAATTTAGGAGGGACATATGAGAAAACGTAAGAAAAAATCTGGATTTCAAAAGTTAACTATTATTATGGCCTGGTTTATGGCAGTTATCACCCTTCTTGGGGTAGTAGCTACTGCTTTAATTGGAACTGGTGTCTTTCAATTTTAAAATCTTTTGCATGTTAAAAAGAGCCGCTTAATAGCGACTCTTTTTTTGTTTAGAAATAGTATTCTTTTTTCAAAAATGGATACTCTTCAGCTAGTTTTACCCAGAACCAATAAGTACATAAAACAAGAATTAAGCACCATAGTAAATTAGGCAAAATACTACGTGAAAAACTAGCAAAAGACAATTGGATTATGCCTACCATATTAAACATCAAAAACACATAAGCACTTACGCATAAATAAGTAACTAAACAGATTAATAATCTAAACCAGAATACTTCTGGAAGAAAGCGAGCACTTTGCTGAATAATAAAACAGATTAAAGGAAAAGCTACAGTATAAATTCCAATAATTCCTAAATAGTATAGATCCGCAATAAGGCCTAATCCTAAGCAGAGCCAAATATCAGCATCATTTTTATCATCGCATAGAGAAATTAAGGTAATCCCAATAATTGTTAACCAACAACTTCCAGAAAAACCTCGATGAAAGATAAAAGTCTGTAAATTATAAGCTAATACTCCATCTAGAATTAATGCCACAAACAAAGCAATGGCAACATACCATCGACGTAATTCTGCCATTACTCTTCAACCTTTCTTTTAATTACAGATACAACTGATGGATCGTTAAGGTTACCTGCTGGTTGAATTTCGACAACATCTGATAAGCCAAAAGTATCCCGGGTTGTTTTCTTAACTGTTCCTATTAAGAGACCTTTTGGAGATAGGCCACCCATTCCACTAGTATAAACTCGGGTTCCTTTCTTCAATTTTTGACCATCAACTACTTGGGTAAATGCTATTTGATTATTTCCAACAACAGAAATTACTCCATGAACTTTTTTACCATTAGCTGCATCAGCTTCTACAGCAAATTTATTTGTTGATTTATCAGTTGTAGTAATCAGTTCGACCTTTGAAGTAGTACTATTTACCTCAACAACCCGTCCAATTACACCTTTACCTGCCATAACAGGCATATTCTTCTTAACACCTGCTCTTGAACCTTGATCAATAATTAATAAATCTGACCAAGTATCTGCAGCACGAGAAATCACCGAACCATTAATAATTGTATAGTCCGTCAAAGTTTTCTTTAATTTTAAAGCTTGCTTTAACTGAGTGTTCTCAGCTTCAAGTGAACTATTTCGAGCCTTAGTTTGAGCAAGATTATCAACTTGCTTTTTTAAATGATCGTTTTCAGCTTGAGTATTAAACAGATCTTCTACATTAGCCGCCCCATTAGAAATTAAGTTAATTGGCCAATTAACTACTCGGGTTACTATGGAAACCGTATCATTACCAATTTTTTGAACTAAAAAAGGTGATTGTCTCCTATTACGTAAGCGAACAGAAATAGATAACATACTTAAAACTAAAATAACTAGGACAAAAATTGTCAATAACTTTTTGTTTTTGAGAAATTTTTTCATCTACTACTATCTTCCTAATTTAAAAGTTAATAGAAAAAGACCGGCTTTTACGCCGGTCTCTAAATTAACGTCTCTTACGCATAACTTCAATATTTTTGAGAGATTCACCGGTACCAATTGCAACACAATCAAGTGGATCTTGAGCAATAAAGACTGGAACTTTAGTAGCATCTGAAATAACTTCCGGTAAGTTCTTCAAAAGAGCTCCACCACCGGTTAATACGATACCATGGTCAATAACATCAGCAGCAATTTCTGGAGATGTTTCTTCCAAAGTTTCTTTAATTGCTACAATTATATTTTGAACTACTTCTTGAATAGCTTTTGCAACATCTTCTGCATTAATATCAATTGACTTTGGTAATCCTGTGACTAAATCACGTCCACGAATATTCATTGATTCAATTTCTTTTGCCTTTTCAACTGAAGCAGAAGCAATTTGAATCTTAATAGTTTCAGCAGTTCTTTCACCAATTAATAAGTTGTAATTTTGATGAATATAAGTTGCAATTGAACTATTAAACT
This sequence comes from Lactobacillus johnsonii, assembly GCF_014058685.1. Classification (NCBI taxonomy): domain Bacteria; kingdom Bacillati; phylum Bacillota; class Bacilli; order Lactobacillales; family Lactobacillaceae; genus Lactobacillus; species Lactobacillus johnsonii. Next base: position 1,260,451 of record NZ_CP059055.1, read on the forward strand.
TATCTCCTGCCATTCTAGTAGAACGAGATGAAACAATACCACCTAATGAGATAGTTGCCACATCAGTAGTTCCCCCACCAATATCAACAACCATTGAACCTGTTGGATCCATAACAGGAAGGCCAGCACCAATAGCTGCAGCAAATGGTTCTTCAATTACGTATGCTTCACGTGCACCAGCAACTCTAGCTGCATCAATAACAGCTCTCTTTTCAACTTCAGTTACACCTGATGGTACACAAATCATTGCAGCTGGTTTTGAATTACCAACTGTTTTTTCCATGAAATACTTAAGCATAGCAGCAGTTGTATCGTAATCTGCAATTACTCCATCTTTCATTGGTCGAATAGCAACAATTGATCCAGGAGTTCTACCAATCATCTCTTTGGCTTCGGAACCAACTGCAATAACTTCACCCGTTTGAGTATTCTTAGCAACAACAGAAGGTTCACGTAAGACAATACCTTTACCTTCAATATAAACGAGTGTGTTGGCAGTTCCCAAATCAATCCCAATATTTTTAGATCCTAATCCAAACACGCAAAATCTCTCCTTAAATTTATCTCTTTAATTATTTTAGCCTAAATCGTATCTTTATTTAGTCTTAGATATTATAGCATAGAAACACTGATGTAAAAATTTGCTTTAAGGAAATTTGCCTAATACTTAAGGAAGACTTAAAGAAGTTCAGTCTCTCGAAAGCTTAAATAGGTATTATCTGTCACAATAAAATGATCTAAGAAATCAATTCCCATACATTTACTTGCCTCTGCCAGCTTCTTGGTAAAACGCAAATCATGCTGCGATGGCTGTTCATCCCCACTAGGATGATTATGTGCTACAAAAAAGGCAGTACTATTATAAATGACAGCCCATCGAAAGATATCTCGGGGATGAGCAACTGCTCTATTTACCGTTCCCTGAAAAATTAATTTTTCAGCAATTATCTTATTTTTTGAATCCAGATAAATCCCATATAGCTCTTCTTGCGGACGGCCACATAATTTATCCGCGATATAGCATCCTACTTGTGAACTTGAGTAAAAACTCTCAATTTTCTTATTATTGACGCTCTTTACGCGCTCCAATAACAATTGAAGTAAAATTGCTACCTCATCATTGCAACTTGGGCTAGCAGCAAATTGCCATAGTTCCTTAAAGCTACTGATCCCTACCTCATCTAGTTTTCTAAATAAACTATTAAATGTAAGAATATCTTTTTTCTCTAACGATTCAGCTAATTTCTTTATTAAATCAACATCAGTCTGCAATAATTCTTCTTTTTTCATAAATATCAATTACTCCTTTGATATTTATTACGAAAAAACTATTTAATTTTTTCAAGAAAAGCATAAAAATCTTTGCAGATTAATGTCGCCTTATCTTTATCTAAATTTGTTGGTTGCTTTAAATCTGGAACCATTACGCATTTTAAACCCGCAGCACTTGCTGCTGCAACACCTGTGCTTGAATCTTCAAATACTAGTAGATTCTCTTTAGGTAATTGCATTTTTTTAGCAGCCAGTAGATAAATATCTGGTGCTGGCTTAGCTTTAATATTTCCAGATTCAACATCTTTATAACTTAGATAAAAATCAAAGTAATATTTTATTTTTAAAACATCTAAATTATGGACAATTACATTCTCATAATTACTCGATGCAATTGATAATTTGATATTTTTCTCTTTAAATACCGCTAATGCTTCTCGTACTCCTGGTTGAAGTCTAAGTTTACCTTCATCAGTCCATTTCCAGACTAAGTCATCAGTTCTTTTAATAAATTTATCTCGATCGGCTTCAGTCTTGAAATGTTTATGATAAAAATCTTCCATTTCCTTAACTGAAGAACCAACTAGTTTCAGATAACTATCATCAGGAATATCTAAATTTGCTTCTTTAGCAGCTACGATATTAGCATCCCAATACAACTTTTCGGAATTAACTAATAATCCATCCATATCAAAAATTATACCTTCAATAGGATCAGCAATATCTTCAACTTTCATCTTTACCTCTTTTGCAGTAATTTAAAACTGCACCAACTAAATAAAAAGATCCTGTCACTAATAGCATATCATCTGCCTGCAATTTATTCTTCAAGCTTGTATAAGCTTCTTCAAAATTTTCTTTATATTCAAATTCTTTTTGTGCCTCTTTTGGAAAATCTTCTAATCTAGCAGCTCTAGGATAATCAATTCGGGTTAAAGTGACTTTTTCATCCTTAAATAATTTTGTGACTGGCCCCAGGTCTTTATCTTTCATCATTCCAAGTAACACATAGATTTGTCCTTTTTTCTTCTTTCGAACTAAGTTTAAAAGATTCTCCATCGCTTGTAAATTATGTGCCCCATCGACAATGATTTCAGGACTAGTTTGAATCACATCATATCTACCAGGAATACGGGTTTCATTAATTGCTTCTTCAATCTTTTTTCTATCTAAATCAAGTTGCAACAATTGAATCGCTTGAACTGCTATCCCGATATCATAAGCTTCTACCAAAGGCCGTAATGCAAAATTATAGATATTCTTTGAATCTTGATATTTAATCACATCGGGCATTATTTTTATTTGAAAATCTCTTCCTAATAAAAATGATTTTGAATTTTCACTTTGCGCCTTATTAAGTAAAATCTCTAGTACATCTTGAGGAACATTTCCTAAGACAACAGGTCTATCAGATTTTATTATGCCACTTTTTTCTTTAGCAATATCTTTTAAAGTTGGTCCTATTATTTTTTCATGATCTAATCCAATTGTTGTAATAACACTTACTTCAGGAATAATTACATTTGTCTTGTCATGCTCTCCTCCAATCCCCACTTCAATAACTGCATAGTCACAGTTTTCTTGAGCAAAAAATTGAAAGGCTAAAGCTACTTCATATTCAAATGTTACTAAAGAAAAATCAGGATCATCTTTTTTTAGTATCTCTATTGCCATCTCAATTTCATTAGCTGTTTTAATGAGATCATTATTGCTTATATTTTTACCATTTAATTGAATTCTTTCATTAAATTCATATATATAAGGAGACACAAAAAGGCCAGTCTTTTGACCGGCCTTTTGCAATAGATTACTCAAATAATAGGATGTCGACCCTTTACCATTTGTTCCGGTAACATGAATTGTCTTAACACTATCTTGAGGATTATTTAACTGTTTCAAAATCCTTCGGATATAACTCAGATCATTTTTAGGATGAAGTTTGGGTAAAGAATATATTCTCTTAATTACCTGGTCAACATTAGTAAATTTCACTTCTATTTACTTTCCTTTAATTCTTTCATTCTTTCACGAACACCAGCAAGTTGACTTTCGTAGTCAGCCTTCTTTTCTTTTTCTTTATTTATAACTGCTTCAGGAGCATGGGCTACAAATCCTTGATTTGAAAGTTTCTTTTCAGCTCTTTCAACTTCAGCTTCAAGACGTTTTTCTTCCTTTTCCATCTTAGCGAGTTCTTCATCTACATTAACTAATTCAGTTAATGGAACAAAGATTTGAGCTCCTGGAATTACGGCAGTTTTAGCAAGTTTTGGTGCTTCAATATCAGCTGCAACGGATAAAGCTTTTGGATGAAGGAAGTTTTCTACATATTCAGCATTATTATCCAAAACAGCTTTATTATTATCATCATCAATTTGAATCATGATATCAATTGGGGATGACATAGGTGCGTTAACTTCCATACGGATATTTCTAACAGCCTTGATTACTTCAATTAAGAAGGCCATCTGACTGTCAGCTTCTTTGTTTTCAAATTCCTTATGAGTTTCTGGATATTTAGCTACCATAATACTCTTGCCATCGTGAGGCATTGAAAGCCATAGCTTTTCAGTTACAAATGGCATGATTGGGTGAAGTAAACGTAAGATTTGATCAAGAATCCAGATTAAGTTTTCTTGTTTTCTAGTCTTTAATTCTTCATCATTACCGTTTAATGCAACCTTAGAAATTTCAATGTACCAATCACAGAAGTCATTCCAGATAAAGTTGTAAAGTTCACGACCAGCTTCACCAAATTGATATTCATCAAATAATCTAGTTACTTCACTAACAGTGTGATTCAAACGGTCAAAAATCCAGCTATCTGCCAAATCAAACTTAGAAGTATCTGGCATATGCGCAGGCTTAGCATCTTCTGGCAAGTTCATAATTACGAAACGGCTTGCGTTCCAAATCTTGTTGATAAAGTTCCAGGCTGCACCCATCTTCTTAGGATCATAACGAGTATCTTGACCAGGAGCTGTACCGTTAAGTAAGAACCAACGAAGAGCGTCAGCACCATATTCATCAACAACATCCATTGGGTCAACACCGTTACCCAAAGACTTACTCATCTTACGTCCTTGTGGGTCACGAATTAAACCATGCAAAACAACATCATCAAATGGACGCTTGCCAGTGAAGTGTAAACTTTGGAAGATCATTCTTGATACCCAGAAGAAGATGATGTCATAACCAGTAACTAAAGTATTAGTTGGGAAGTAACGCTTGAAGTCTTCTGAATTTTCATCAGGCCAGCCTAAAGTAGAAAATGGCCATAATGCACTTGAGAACCAAGTATCAAGTACATCTGGATCTTGCTCCCAGTTTTCACTATCTTTAGGAGCTTCAAGACCTACGTAAGTTTCACCAGTCTTCTTATTGTACCAAGCTGGAATTCTGTGGCCCCACCATAATTGACGAGAAATTACCCAGTCATGAACATCGCTCATCCATTGTTCCAGAGTATGTTCAAATCTTTCAGGAACAAAGTTTACCTTGTCATCAGTCTTTTGGTTTTCCAAAACTTTTTCAGCCAATGGCTTCATCTTAACGAACCATTGTTTAGAAAGTCTTGGTTCTACTTGAACACCAGAACGCTCTGAGTGACCAACTGAGTGAACAATTGGTTCAACCTTGATTAAGAAGCCTTCTTCTTTAAGATCCTTAACTAGTGCATCCCGTGCTTCGAAACGATCCATACCAGCATACTTGCCAGCTTCTTCGTTCATCGTTCCGTTATCGTTCATAACATTGATTCTTTCTAAGTTATGACGATTACCTACTTGGAAGTCGTTAGGATCATGAGCTGGAGTGATCTTAACAAGACCGGTACCAAATTCTGGATCAACGTGTTGGTCTTCAATAATTGGGATGTGGCGTCCAACAAGTGGTAATACTAATTCCTTACCAACAATATCTTTGTAACGTTCATCCCCTGGTGCAACAGCTACTGCAGTATCACCAAACATAGTTTCAGGACGAGTAGTTGCAATTTCAACAAATCCAGAACCATCTGCAAATGGATACTTAATGTGGTAAAATGCGCCCTTATCATCTTTGTGAATAACTTCGATATCACTAAGAGCTGTTTCCAATTTTGGATCCCAATTAATGATGTATTCACCACGGTAAATGAGTCCTTCATTATAAAGTTGAACGAAAACTTTTCTAACAGCTTTTGAAAGACCTTTATCAAGGGTAAATCTTTCACGAGAATAATCTAGTGAAAGACCCATCTTTGCCCATTGGCTCTTGATAATTGATGCATACTCATCTTTCCAGTCCCAAACTTGCTTAACAAAAGCTTCACGTCCCATTTCGTGACGATCTTTTCCTTGTGTACGAAGTTTAGCTTCAACTTTAGCTTGAGTTGCAATACCAGCATGATCCATACCAGGAAGGTATAAGGTATCATAGCCCTGCATACGCTTAAAACGAATTAATGTATCTTGAATTGCTGTATCCCATGCATGTCCCAAGTGCAACTTACCAGTTACATTTGGTGGTGGGATAACGATTGAATAAGGATGAGCTTTTTTATCGCCAGATGGCTTAAAAAGGTCTTCATCAAGCCATTCCTGGTATCTTCCTTTTTCAACTTCATTAGGATTATATTTAGGTGCTAAATCTGCCATTTAAATTCCTCCAATAAAAAAGTCCTAGACAAATATTTGTCTAGGACGAAATTTTTCCGCGGTACCACCTACGATTAGGTATAGAAGCTATACCTCTCTTATAAGCGATAACGGCGCTGAAGTGTCCGGATTAACCTACTAAAAAATTCAATTAATCAGCTAATCAAGCTACTAGTAATATTCTTTAAGTCTCTCAGCATATTGACTTTTCTCTGTAATGCGAAATTACTCCTCTTGATTCTTGCTTTGTTTATGATTATAGCATGAAAGAAAATAAGAAGAAAGCTAAGAATTAATCTCTATTTTCTCTAATCACTTTCACTATTTGAATTAAGATAGTTGGAATAATTGCCAAAATTACAATTAACCATACTTCTTGAGCAGTTAATGGTTGAACTGCAAATAGTCCATGTAATGCTGGTACAAAAAGAATTAAGGCTAAAAGTACGGTACCTAATGCAAAGGCTGCCAAACTGTACCAATTATTTTTAAATCCAATCTTAAAAATACTGTGTTGTGAACGGCAATTGAACCCATGTAGTAAACGTGCAAACGTTAAAGTTGAAAAGGCCATAGTACATGCAATTGCTGGTGTATCTCTTAAGCCAAGTAAGAAAGCAGCAATAACACTTAGTGAAATTAAAAAACCTTGAATACTAATTTGTGTAACGAATTTTTTATCTAACAAACTAGCTTTAGGATCACGTGGTTTACGTTTTAAAATATCAGGATTTCCTGGCTCCATCCCAATAGCTAAAGCTGGAAGAGAGTCAGTAACTAAGTTAATGAATAAAAGTTGAACTGCAACAAATGGAACTGGCAATGCAGCGATTGAAGCAAATAAAACAGTAATGATAGCTGATAAGTTACCCGATAATAAATATCCAATCGCATTACGGATATTTTCATAAACTGTTCTACCATTTGCAACAGCTTTAATAATTGTCGCAAAGTTGTCATCAGTCAAGATCATACTTGCAGCATCTTTTGATACTTCAGTACCAGTAATACCCATTGCAACACCAACGTCTGCCTTCTTTAATGCAGGTGCATCGTTAACTCCGTCACCTGTCATTGATACAATATGATTCTTTCTTTGCCAGGCATTAACAATTCTAATTTTGTTTTCTGGTGAAACTCGAGCATAAACTGCTACTTTTTCAATTTGTTGGTCTAATTCTTTATCACTTAATGCATCTAACTCTAAACCTGTTAATGCAAGATCACCATCAGTGAAAACACCAATCTTTTTCGCAATTGCTACTGCAGTTACTTTGTGGTCACCAGTGATCATCACAGTTCTAATCCCGGCTTCTTTAGCACGTGCAACAGCTGCAACACTTTCTTTTCTAGGTGGATCCATTTCGGAAACTAAACCAATGAAAGTTAAGTCTTTTTCACTATCAGTAGATAACTCTTCATCACTTTCCTTATAGGCAAATGCCAACACTCTTAGTCCATTTTCTGAAAAGTGATTATTTTGAGCCAAAATATCTTTTCGATCTTGTTCAGTCATTGGGCGGACATCATCACCAAAACGAATATTCACACAACGTTTAAGTAAAACATCGATTGCTCCTTTTACAAAAATTGTAGGAACAGTGTGAATTAAGTGCTTAGTACTCATTAATTTTCTATCAGAGTCAAAAGGCACTTCCTCTAAACGATCTAAATGTTCTCTTAACTCACTTTCAGATAAGCCTAATTTTCCGTCACCAAGATCAATTCCTGGAACTTTACGGTACATTTCTAATAAGGCTGATTCTGTTGGATCACCAATTTTTTTACCATCAGATAAACTTGCATCATTGTTTAAAACTACATCATATAGTAAATACCGATGCAACTGATTACTTAAGTTCAACTCTTCCGGCTTAAGAACTTTACCGCCAATATAAATGTCTTCAACAGTCATCTTATTTTGCGTTAAAGTTCCAGTTTTATCAGAACAAATTACTGAAACTGACCCTAATGATTCAACCGCAGCTAAATTTTTGATAATTGCATGTTCTTTAGCCATTTTTTGAGTTCCCATAGCCTGCACAATAGTTACAATTGAGCTTAAAGCTTCAGGAATAGCTGCTACGGCTAATGCTACTGCAAATAGTAGTGCATCTAGTAAAGGTTGACCACGCCACATTTGCAATCCTAAGATCAAGGCACAGAAAATCAAAATTGCAGTTGCAAGACGAGATGAAAATTGATCAAGTGAAACTTGTAATGGCGTTCTGCGCTCCTTAGTTTCATTCATTAAGGTAGCAATTTTACCAATTTCAGTATCCATACCAGTTGCTGTAACTAAAACATTTGCACGTCCATAAGTTACAAGAGAACTAGAATATACCATGTTTACACGATCAGCCAAAGGAACTTCTTTTTCAAAAGTCGTGTCTAATTTGTCAATATTAGTTGACTCACCTGTTAAGGAACTTTCATTTACCTGCAATGAAAAATTATCTAAAATTCTACCATCCGCAGTGACTAAATCCCCTGCTTCAAGTAAGAGTATATCGCCAGGAACAACATCTTTTGCGGCAATTTCTTGTTTCTTACCATCTCTTAAAACCTTAGCGGCAGGGGCAGATAGGGACTTCAAGGCTTCTAGCGACTTTTCCGCCTTAACATGTTGCACTGTTCCTAAAATAGCATTTAGAATCAAAACAACAATAATAACTGCTGTACTTTCTAAGTTACCAGTAAATGCAGAAATCACAGCTGCAACAATCAAAATAATAACCATTAGGTCTTTAAATTGTTCTAAAAAGACTTCTACAACACTTTTTTTCTTACCTTCTACTAAAGCATTGGGTCCTACTTGAGCTAATTTTTCTTGAGCAGCTTTACTAGTTAAACCTTGTTGTTCGTTAGCTCCAAGCTGTTTTAGAACTTCCTCTTTACTCTCACGATAATATGCTTTCACTTAAACCCTCCATCTAATAGGAAAACCAGACTTTGGTATAAAAAAAGAGACCATTGTCTGAACAAAAAAAGTTTAGCCAATAGTCTCACCATTTAAACTTACAGCGGAAAAATTAATTTCGTTTTGACGCCGTAAGTACACCCTTATGCCGGTTACTCCCTATATGTTGGTTATAAGTTTACCATGTTTTAATTAAGCTAGCAATAAAAAATTATTGACTTACCCACTGTGCACCACCCAAGTTATAGGCAGTTTTCCCGGGCATTTTCTTTACTGCAAAATAATTCCAAGCACTATCTTTACGTAATTTCTTCTCGGTTTTCTTTTCAAAAGCTGGATCGGTATAAACTTGAACATCATGTTCTAACTTGATTTTGCCAACTTGTGCTTTAGGAGCAAACTTATTGGAATTTTTTAAATTATCATAACTAATCCAAATATTAGGTTTTACATGATAAAAAAGTTGATTGTCTTTCATTTTAACTTGATCAACATAAACTTTTTTACCATTTTTCAAATACATATAACCTGAAATTGATTCACTGGGGTAAGCGGCTGCTTCATAGTATCTTTTAAAGACATTATTTTCATGTAAAATAGTGGCCAATTTAACTGGATAATCTGTCAATATTCCTGAAACATTTTCTTCTGGGCGGGAATACTTCTTCATTTGAGTTTCTGTATCAATGCCCCAGAGTAAATACTTTTTATTATGCTCACCTAAATAATCCGCAGCTTTCTTAGCATAAAAATTATTTGCATAATACTGCAGCATTGGTGATATTTTAAAATCACCAGCTAATTGAGTTAGTGGAATTTGTGGATCACTTTTATGAATTTTTAAAAGAGCTAGCTCTGAGAACGATTCTAACAACACCCGATTTTGTAAATGATATTTTTTGATTAAACTAAGTAGATTATTGATATCGTTATCACTATTATCTTTTGGTTCAATCATAAATTTTACGTTAGAACTTTGATAACGTTTAAAGACATCGACAAGACGATGAATGGACTCACCATTTTGATTTTCATATGTAATTAGGTCACGATAAGGTAAATTTGCAATGCTTTTATCGATCCCAAAAACTCTACTTAGGTTTTCATCATGGCTCACTACGAGAACATGATCAGCAGTTTGTTGTAAATCTAGTTCTAAATAGTCTACTTTTGCACATACTGCACGATCATATGCAACCCAACTATGCTCTGCAAACTTTCCTTGTTCATTATCTCCCCGGTGGGCTATATTTAAAAAACCGCAAGTAAAAGGAAAAATCAAAATAAAGAAACCAACCAAAATATATTTATTCATAATTCTCATTCTCTACTTGATATCTGTTAGAGTAATTTCTTGATATTGGCCGCGTTTTAGGTTAGCTGGTAGGACTAATTTTCCCATAGAAATTCGATCTAATTCTATTACTTTCATCCCGACTGCTCCAAACATTCGCTTAATTTGGTGATACTTTCCCTCTTGAATTTCAATCTCAATTTCTGATTGATCGGACTCTTTATCTTGCATCAAAATCTTTAATTCTGCTGGTTTTAGTTTTGTCCCATCACCTAATGTCATACCACTAGCAAAAACTTTAACTGTCTCTTCATCAGCTACTCCAGCAATTTTTGCCCGATATTTTTTAGTAACATGTTTATTAGGAGCTAGCAACTCATGGGCTAAAGCACCATCATTTGTTAACAATAATAAACCCGTTGTATCCTTATCCAGTCTACCTACTGGCGCTATATCTTTATAACGATCTTTAGGTTTAAGTAAAGAAAGAACAGTTTTTTGACTTTTATCTTCTGTTGCTGAAATAACACCTTTAGGTTTATTGAGAAGAAAATAATGGTATTGCTGATATGCCACTTTTTCTCCATCAACTGCTACTTGGTCTTCTTCTTTAACTTGCTCCTTGGGTGTCTTTACAACTTCTCCATTAACTGTCACAATCTTCTTTTTAATGAGATTATGAACTTCTTTACGTGAACCAACATTCATGTTAGCCAAATACTTATCAATTCTCATATATTTTGTCTTTCTAAAATAAAAAGCGCTAGCATTCTGCTAGCACTTTTTTATAACAAGTCTGCGTCTTCTTGAGCCTTATCATCCAAGAACTTTTGATTTGGATAAATTGGTGTAATCTCCATTCCATCAATTGCTCGCTGAATCATTCCTTCAGCATCAAGTCTATCTTCTAGCTTACGAGCTTCATCCAATTTTGGTTTAGTCTTTGGACGCGGTGGAGCAAAAATTGTACAGCAGTCTTCAAATGGTTCAATAGAAAGGTTGAATGTTCCGATTTGCTCAGCTAGCTTAATAATTTCAGTTTTATCCATTGTAGCCACTGGACGAAGAACCGGCGTTGAAGTCACATCATTAATTGCAACCATTGATTCTAGTGTTTGAGATGCCACTTGACCAACTGATTCACCGTTGAAGATTGCTAACCCACCCCGCATTGCACGAATACGATCTGCTAATTGCAACATAAAGCGGCGTTGAATGGTCATTAAGTAACCTTCTGGTAACTTTTCCTTAATTTGCTCTTGAATTTCAGTAAAAGGTACAGCAATAAAGTTAATCTTTCCAGAATAGTTAGCCAAAATTCCAGTTAACTCTTTTGCTTTAGCAAGTGCCTTTTCAGTAGTATATGGAGGACTAAAGAAGTGCACCATATCAATTTCAACTCCACGCTTCATTGCTAAGTAAGAAGCTACTGGAGAATCAATCCCACCTGATAGCATCATGACGGCCTTTCCAGCAGTTCCAACCGGCATACCACCTGCTCCATGAAGAAGTTGGTTTGAAATATAGATTGCGTCTTGACGAACTTCAATTCTTAAGACTAGGTCAGGCTTTTTCATTTGAACCTTTAAATTATCCATATTATCAAATAGGTAATCACCAATCATCATGTTTAATTGATTAGTGTCATATTCAAAATCATGGTCACTACGTCTAGTATTAACTTTAAATGTCATACCATCTTTAAAAGTTGCTTGCATCAATTCAAGGGATGCTTTTTTGATTGCATCAAGATTCTTATCAACTTTTATAGTTGGAGAATATGTTTGAATACCAAAAACAAGTTTTAAACGTTGATCAATTGTCTCAAATGGTGCACCATTTAAGACAATATGCATACGATCATGTTTAGGATGGATCTCAATTTCTGGAAAATCTTGCAAAGCTCTAGTTACATTACCAGCAAGTCTCCCAATAAAATCTTTTCGATTTTTTCCCTTAGTGGATAGTTCACCATAGCGAACCATTACTTCTGTATATTGCATAATTTCACCTTATTTCAAATGATTAATTTCAGCGAAGTGCTTATATATTTTATCAAAAACTGAAATAAATTGCTCAGCTTCTTCAATTGTATTACTTGGATCAAAACTTAGTCTAATTGCACCGGTAGCTAAATCATCATCTACCTTCATAGAATTCAAAGTGCCACTCTCTACACCACTTCTTGAAGAACATGCACTAGTGGTTGAAACATAGATATCTTCAGACTCAAGCGTATGAACTAAAGTTTCCCCGCGAATACCTTCTAATGAAAAACATAAAATACTTGGAACAAAATTATCGTTAATTGGTGAAAAAATATGAATTCCTGGTTTTCCATTTAGATAGGAAACTATTTTATTCTTAACTGCCAATTCTTGCTCAGCATTTTTCTTTTCATCAGCTAAATATAAACGCATGGCTTTAGCAGTTGCCGCAATTGCAGGTAAATTTTCAGTACTTGAACGTAAGGCCTTTTCTTGACCACCGCCATCAATTAACGGCTTAATCATTTTACCTTCTTTTTTATAAAGAATACCTACGCCACGAGGTGCATGAAATTTATGAGCTGATAGACTCATTAGGTCTACTCGATCAGTAAATACCTCATCCCAAACATCTTTTCCCAAAGCTTGAACATTATCAACATGAAAAGTAACGTTAGGATAATCTTCTAAAACTTTACTAATAGCTTTAATAGGTTGAATTGTACCAATCTCATTATTAACGCCCATAATTGAAACCAAAATTGTTTCTTTATCTAATGCTTCTTTTAAATCTTCAGGATTTACTTGTCCACTCTTATCAACTGGTAAAACAGTTATACGAAATCCCAAATTTTCTAAAGCACGTACTGAATTTGAAACTGCTGCATGTTCAACACTTGATGTAATAATATGGTTACCAAATTCTTTTTTAGCTAAAGCAGTACCTTTGATTGCCCAATTATCAGATTCACTTCCACTAGATGTGAAAAATATCTCATATGGCTTAACATTCAATAAATTAGCAATTTGTTTTCTAGAAGCTTCTAAAAGTTGATGAGATCGATCTCCCATTTTATGCAAACTTGAAGGATTTCCCCAGATATCCTTTGTTACTTTATCATATGTCTCTAAAGCTGCAGGATAGACAGCTGTTGTAGCACTATTATCAAAATAGATCAATTTTCTTTCTCCCCTAAAAAACGACCATAGAAGATGGTCGTTTGATAATCATATAAAATCTTAACTTAAAAATACTATTGCTTCAATCTTTTACTCTTCTTCGTCTGCTTCTTGCTCGCTATAGTATTCTTTTTCAATTCTTTGATAGCTTCCTGGCTCTACCTTTTCTAGCGCTGTCGCAATTACGTCCAACGCTTCTTTATACTCATATTTATTCTGATATAAATCATAAGCTTCTTTACGTGCGCGTTTAATTTCAGGATTTGAAAGATATTTATTTGAATATTGCATAGTCAATTCAACTAAATCAGCAGAATTTAAAATCTCATCTGCTTCTTTCTTTAAACGTTCAATATCTTCTTGAATCTGAATCAGTTCACTAGATATTTTTTCCATATTTATTCTAACTTGATTCAATTCATTATCTGTATGCTTAACTTCATTTAATACTAAAGTATACATCTGAATAAAACTTTCAGGCTTTCCGGGTAACTGACGCCGTTCAACTTTTCGATAAACTAAAGAAATTTCTTGCTTAAAATGGACTATAGAATCATTAGCAATTTTTTCTGCATCAAATAGCCCATCTATATCATTTGAGAGTTTTTTCTCAGTCTTTTCAATTTCTTTCAAATTATCTAACATAGTTAGCCATTTATTCTCAATTTGAGAGTAAACACCGTTACCATCAGCTAACTTTTGACAGTCAACATCAAAGTCAGAATTCATTCGGCTAACTTGACTTTTTAGTTGTCTAGCTTCAGCTAGCTCTCCATGTGTCAATTCATAACTTTGATCCACATGCTCTAACTTAGCTACAAGTTGATTAGATGCATTTCCAACATGGGAAAGAATTTGAACAATTTTATCTTGATTTTTATCAACAAATGGCCGAGCTTTAAATTCTTTTGTAAGAATGTCATATAAGCTATCAATTCGTGTACTTATTTCTTTATTATTCTTTTCAACCTTTTTAAGCTCTAATTTGGTAAGACTCTTTTTAGTACTATCAACTAGTTCTCTTAAGCTCTTGATTTCTTCTAGTACATCCACTTCAGTAATTTTGTACTTGTCTTTTATCATTTGACGGTAAGTATTGCTGAGTTCGTTAAGTTGATCGGGAAAAACATTTTTTAACTCTTGATCAAAGTTCTCTACCTTAGGAAGATCAGTCTTTAAAGTAGTAAGATTTGTATCGATTTTAACTAATACTTTCTTTGCTTCTTCATGATCTCCTTCACCAGATAAATTCTTTACAGTTTGAAAATCACTTTCTAAGGTTGCTAGATCTTCTTCAATCTGATCAATTGCATTCCCATAATTAAAAGATTGGGATAATATTTTTTTACGTAGTTGTTGGTAGTCTTTTGATAAAGCAGCATAGTGCTTTTGATTATCTCGATTTGCTTCGAGTAAATTAGTAAATACTTGCTTACTGTGTTCTACATTATCTTGATTAGTCTGTAATAATTCTGTTGCTTCTTTAATTAATTGGCGAGTTTTTATTAAATTAAATTTTGCATTAAGCCCAGCCGCTTGTTCAAGAAGATGCTTTAATTCTCCAACGTCCTTAGTATCAACCTTCTGGTATACTTTCTGCCATCTTTTAAAAGTTTCCAAACTTTTTCCGGCTAATTCCATTTTCTCTAAACGTTTAATATCTTCTTCAACGCTAATATCTTTCAATTCATCAGTTAGCGCATCTAATCCCGCAATCTGATGATTAAAATACTTATTAAGAATAACAACTGTAGCAATAACAGCAATTATAGCAATCAATATTACAATAATAAGAATAGATAACCCTGATGACATAATACCCTCCATATTTCATATTAATTATACCAGACTTCATCTTAATACCAGCTAGAAAATCTCTACTTTTACTTGCTTTAAAACATATTTCTTACTATAATAGTCTTCGTGTAAAATATTTGCAGCAATAAGTGACAAGAACGTCAACATCTTGAGGCGTTTAGTGAACGAGTAACCCGCGCTGCACTGGGCGAAACATGCAACTTGAGATGCACGAATGTTGAACTTATTTCTCATATTTTACTCCAAAAAATTATTATTTTTTATGGAGGATTTTTTATGTCAAGATATACTGGTCCAAGTTGGAAACGTTCAAGACGCTTAGGTATCTCACTTTCAGGTACTGGTAAGGAAATTAGCCGTCGTAACTACGCACCTGGTGATCATGGTCCTAACAACCGTGCAAAGGTTTCTGAATATGGTCAACAATTAAAAGAAAAGCAAAAGTTACGTTGGATGTTTGGTTTAAATGAACGTCAATTCCAAAACTTATTCATCCGTGCCGGCAAGATTCGTGAAGGTAAGCACGGTGTTAACTTTATGGCTTTACTTGAAAGACGTTTAGACAACATCGTTTACCGCTTAGGTTTAGCTTCAACTAGAGAACAAGCTAGACAACTTGTTAACCACGGTCACATCTTAGTAGATGGCAAGCGTGTTGACATTCCTTCATACGAAGTTAAAGTTGGTCAAGAAATCAGCTTAAGAGATAAGTCAAAGAACTTGCAACAAGTTAAGGACGCTTTAGATGCAGTTGTATCACGTCCACCATTTGTTTCATTTGACGACAGCAAGATGACTGGTACTTTAGTTCGTCTTCCAGAACGTGACGAAATGGAACCAGAAGTTGATGAAGCTCTTATCGTTGAATGGTACAACAAGAAGCTTTAATACTTACTGCTTCATTACAAAAAGTCTTTCCTCTTTTGGAAAGACTTTTTTGTTTTCTTCTTTTCCACTTGCTACACTAAGAATGTAATATTTTATTATAAAAAGGAAAAAGAAATATGACTGAAGATTTAAATACACGTCTTGAACATGCTGCTAAAGGCATTACTCCTCAAACTTGTCCCGATGAACGGAGAAGATATTTAGGTTCTTTACGTGAACGAGTTCTAGTAAGAATGACTGTAAAAGAAACCGATAACCCGGCCTTAGATACTTTGTTTTTAGACCATTTAAATGACTTTAAAAATTATACTATCTTAATCAATGGTAAAATGCCTCAAAATAAATTTATTAGTAAATTAATGAGTTTGTGTTCACAAAAAGATATTAAGTTCACTTTAATAAATGACGAAACTGCAAAAAACGAACCAGACTCCACTGGCGTTTTAGTAGTTTCAAAAACTGCTATTAATCATTATCGAATTGACATCAATCAAGTATATGCTCCAGAAGTGCCACATGAACAACTATCAAAACCAAAAAAAGAAAATTTCTGGGACAAATTATTTAGAAAAAAGGACTAATTATGCAACCTCTTGCTTATCGTATGCGCCCCAAAAACTTAGATGAAGTTGTTGGTCAAGAACATTTAGTAGGAAATAAGAAAATAATTAGACGAATGGTCGAAGCTAAACTTCTATCCTCAATGATTCTTTATGGACCTCCTGGTATCGGAAAAACTAGCATTGCCAGCGCAATCGCAGGTTCCACTAAATATGCATTTAGGAAACTTAATGCAGCAACTGACACAAAAAAAGATCTTCAAATCGTTGCTGAAGAAGGAAAAATGAGTGGAACTGTCATCTTACTTTTAGATGAAATACATCGTTTAGACAAAACAAAGCAAGACTTTCTATTACCTCTTTTAGAATCAGGGAATATTATTTTAATCGGTGCTACGACAGAAAATCCCTATATTTCCATCTCTCCCGCTATTCGATCCAGATGTCAGATTTTTGAATTACATCGTCTTAAAGAAATGGATATTTCGCACGCGATTGATCGTGCTCTTAAAGATTCCGAAACAGGATTAGGTAAATACAATGTAGAGTTAACAAAAGATGCGCGTAATCTCCTCATTGAAAAAGGAAATGGCGATTTAAGAGCAACCCTTAATGCATTAGAATTAGCAGTTCTATCAACAAAAGAAGAAAAACAGGAGAACGCTGATAATAAACTAGTAATTGATAAAGCTGAAATGCAAGATTCCATCCAATTTAAATCTCAAAATTATGATGCAAATGGTGATGGCCACTACGATTTATTATCTGCCTTTCAAAAATCAATTCGGGGTTCTGACACAGATGCAGCACTTTATTATCTAGGGAATCTCTGCGAATCTGGCGATTTAGTAGCAATCTGTAGACGATTATTGGTAATTGCCTATGAAGATATTGGACTCGCTAATCCCCCAGCCTGCAGTCGTGCAGTTAATGCAGTACAAGCCGCTCAAATAGTAGGTCTACCAGAAGCGCGAATTATTTTGTCAAATTCTGTCATTGAACTCTGCTTATCGCCCAAAAGTAATAGTGCAATTACTGCAATTGATGCCGCAATAGGTGACATTCGAAATAAGCAGAATGATCCTATCCCTGATAGTCTAAAGGACGCACACTACAAGGGAGCGGCTACCTTAAATCATGGTGTTTCTTATCTTTATCCCCATAACTTTCAAGGTGATTGGATTGCCCAGCAATACTTACCTAACAACCTAAAAAATGTCTCCTACTTTAATCCGAAGGGTAATTCTAAAGTTGAAGATGCATTAAAAAGACAATATCTGCGCCTAAAAAAAATGCAAAAAGACGGGCTGCAAAAGTAAATCCAATTTATTGACATTAATCATATCTTTGCTAGAATAGATAGTGATCTGAGTTGATCAACCTAATTACAAAGTTGACCGATCAAACTAAAGACGTTGGAATTTATGAATAACATCTGAATCGGAATACTAGCTTGTCCTAGGATCCATATTCACTGCGACATAGATTCAAATTTTGAACACTGCGGGTTCAACAAGCGTCATTATGTTGCAGTCAACTCAGATTTTATTGAAATTCAAGGAAGCGGCGTAAGCCGCTTTTTTTATTAAGTGAGGTTTAATAAGTGGTATTAAAAGTTCTAATGCTAATTTTTATTTTATTAGTGTTTATTACAGCTTGGTATTTAATTAGAAGTAAAAATAAAGGACAATTCATTATTTTCACTTTTATCGGAAATAAGAAAATTAATATGCTGTTCTCAATTACTAGTTTAGTGTTAATTTTAACTGGTTTTATTGGGATTATTATTTTATTTACCTTACCTAAAATATTTAATTTCATTACCTTAATTATTGCTGCAATGGCGCTTTCCATCTTTTCATTTACTTTCATGAATTTAAATGAATAGTTTTATTATTATTCTATTTAAATCAAATTTTGGTAAAATATTGATGGAGAGGTGATCAACATGTTAAAACAATACCAACATATCCAAGTTGCCGTAGATGGTTCAAAAGAAGCTGACGTTGCATTTAGCAAAGCTGTTGAAGTAGCTAAAAGAAACGGTGCTACTCTTGAAATTTTACACGTAGTAGATACTCGTGCATTTCAAGATGTTTCTAGCTTTGATTCAGCAATGGTTGAACAAGTATCTGAAGAGGCAAAAACCAAAATTGAAGAATATTATAACCGGGCTAAAGATGCTGGAGTTAAAGATGTTCACTATTCAATTGAATTTGGTTCTCCAAAGAATATCATTGCTCATGAGTTTCCAGAAGAACACAATATCGATTTAATAATTTTAGGTGCTACGGGTTTAAACGCCGTAGAAAGATTACTAATTGGTAGTATTACGGAGTATGTTACCCGTACTGCAGCTTGTGATGTTCTTGTAATTCGTCAACCAGCTGCACAAAACGAAGATATTAAGAAAAATAGAAAAAATTAAGAGCAAAAAAATACCTCATCAAAAATGATGAGGTATTTTTTTAGGCTGTATAATTTTTCCTGTTGATGAATATCTATGATATTCTTTTTTTACGTAAAAAAAGAGGCCATAGTCCTCTCTTACTTAAAATCCTTCTTCGACCAATTCAATTAAGTGTATGGAGATTTAAACTATGTCCTCTTTAAATGATTATATTAAATTTACTCTTGATATTGAAGATAAAAACATTATTTTTTCTGATTATTCAAATGAAAATATTAACAGTAAGATTTACAAAATATATTTAGCTGAGCTGATCCAGCCTACTTGTCCTTATTGTCGTTCTACTAATCTTAAGCATAACGGTCATTACGTCTCTAACGTTCGTTTCATTACTGCTGATGCTAGTAAGCCCGTTACTATCAGATTAAGAAAACAACGTGTTCTCTGCAATTACTGTTTAAAAAGATCTATGGCTCAATCTAATCTGGTTAATAAAGGCTGCTATATCTCTAACACTTCTAAGCGAAAAATACTTTCTGCTCTTACTGAAGATCGTTCAATGACCAGCATTGCTAGAGAACATAATGTATCTGTCAACACGGTTCAAAGAGTATTAGAAGTCTGCTCTTCTAAGTTCTATGATGCCTTTGATCATCTCCCTGAACACTTAGCTTTTGATGAATTTAAGGGCGTAGGCAAAAAGCTTCACTTTATTTGTCTAGATGGTGATACTCACAAAGTTGTTCAAATTCTTAGAACTCGTTTCAAACCTGATATTCTACGCTATTTTTACAAGTTCACTCCTAAAGCTCGTGCAATGGTTAAAACAGTAACTATGGATCTTAATTGTTATTATCCTTTAGTTGCTAGAGAATTATTTCCAAATGCTCAGATAGTTATTGACCGTTT
Source organism: Lactobacillus johnsonii (assembly GCF_014058685.1). Lineage (NCBI taxonomy): Bacteria > Bacillati > Bacillota > Bacilli > Lactobacillales > Lactobacillaceae > Lactobacillus > Lactobacillus johnsonii. The sequence goes on from NZ_CP059055.1 coordinate 1,280,323, forward strand.
TCATATGGTTCAAATGCTTACTAGATCGTTTAATATTTTCAGAGTTCAAATCATGAAGCAATTTAATAAAAGAAGCCGTGAATATAAGCTTTTAAAGTCCCCTTGGAAGCTTTATCTCATGAAATATGACAAACTTAATAAGACTACTCCTTATTACGACTGGCATTTTAAGGACTGTCTAACACAGGAACATGTTGTCTTAGATGGTTTAGATTGTGACCAAACCTTAGAAAATACTTATTGGGTTATGCAGGACTTTATGACTGCTATTCAGGATAACGATGAAAAGAAAGTTATCCATCTACTTCATTCAAAACAAAATGTTGGTAAACAAATGCATCAAACTCTATTAACTTTTAAACGTAATTATTCTGGTGTCCTAAACGGTATTACCTCAACTTATTCTAATGGTTGTCTTGAAGGAGTTAACCGTAAGATTAAACAAATTGAACGTACTGCTTATGGCTATAGAAATTTCAAACATTTATTAATTAGAATTAGACTCGAAGAAAATATTATAAAAGAAAAGGAATCAAACAGCTATTTCTTAGCTGCTTAATTCCTTCTTAAAATTATCCATCAACAGGATTTGCAAAAGAGCCTTTTTTTATACTTTTAAAAGTCTCCAGCGGTACTAAAAATATAATCTTTATGGTGCCACTTCATCGATAGAATCAAGCCAATTCCAATCATATTTCCTAATAAGGCTGATCCCCCTTGAGATACAAATGGTAGCGGGATACCAGTCAATGGTAAAAGATCAATTCCCATTCCGATATTTTCAAAAACGTGGAATAAAATCATCATGATAATTCCTGTAGAAATATAAGAGTAAAATGCATTTTTTGTTTCAAAAGTAATTTTGACCATTTGAAAAATTAAATAGAAATAAATCAAAATCAAAGCACAACATCCTACAAAACCTAATGATTCTCCAATAACTGAGAAAACCATATCGGAAGTTCTAACAGGAACATAAACACTAATTTTACCAAAACCATGTCCCCAGATTTGACCTGATCCAACCGCCTTCATACTTTGCCACAATTGATAAGCACCTGACGAAGTATCTTGAGATGGATTCAACCAAGAGTTAATTCTTTGAAACTGGTAGGCCCTAAAGTTAAATGCACTTCCTAAAAATGCTTGTCCACCGGGGGTAGTAACCAGTAAGATTGCTGCTGCACCAATAATAAACACAACACCATATACTGGGATGATAATTTTCCAAGTAATTCCTGAAACTAAAATTACCCCACCAACAATTGCAAAGAACACAAGCATGGTACCGAAGTCATTTTGTAGCTTTAACAAAACTGCAACTGGAATTAACCATGCAAATATTTTACCAATCAAAAGCCAATCTGTTTTAAAAGTATGGGCATACTGTTCATTATGCCGCTCTACTACTCTCGCTAACATTAAGATAAAGGCAGGTTTCATAATTTCAGAGGGTTGAAAAGTTAATGGTCCTAATTTAAACCAACTCTTCGCACCGGTATCGGCAAATACTTGCCGGTTATACAAGAATAAAACTGCAATTAATAAAATTATTCCAATCCCATAAGCAATTGGAGCAATTTTAAAAAGTTGTTCTGCATCAAATTGCATTACGAAAATCACCAGTGCAATTGATACCAGATACCAAACTGCTTGAGTAATAACTGCTTTTACTGGACTACCCATTTTAGGATCATTCACAGTTGCGACCCAAATACCGTATAGACTGATGACGGCTAATAAAAAGACTGGAATTACTACACCCCATGCGATGCGATCATACCAATCTGCTTTATTTTCAACTTTTGTCATTGTATATCCCTACTTTGTTTATTTCTCATGCAAAGTAAAGTATGAAAGTAATTCATTAATAGCACTTTCTAAAGTCTTGGAATAGAGACTGTGATTTGTTTTGGAAGATACTACATGGTAGCGTTCTTCTTCTTGTTCAATAATTCCAATAGAACGTTTGCCAGGAATAACAACTTCCCAGGTAGGTGCTGAAGTGCCTTTTCTTTCATTAACTTCAATATCAATACTTTCCAATTTTCTAGACATATATATTCTCCTACTTTTTATTCGAATGAAATGCCTGCGCAATAATTTCATCTTCATATCGTTCAGGATGAGGATTACGACGCAGGGTAAAATAATCCGGTACTGGATCTACTCCTCCCTTAATAAAAGGATTACAGCGTAATATCCGCGCTAGTCCCATTATTAAGCCTAAAATTGCTCCATGCTTTTTTAAAGCATCAATCATATAGCTTGAACAAGTAGGATAATACCTACATGTTGGTGGCAAAATTGGAGAAATAAATTTCTTATAAACATTTACCAACCCAATTAACAATTTATTCATTTTAACTTAAAAACTCAAAAAAATGAATCCATGTTGTAGGAAAGAAAATTGCAAAAGGATTGCCACTTGCAACACCACATCCAATAAAGGCTCCAAGGAGCATGGTTGCAAACAAGTATAAAATAATCTTTCCCAATTTTTTTAAATGTTTATTTACTAATGAAAAATTAAAACTTGCTCTCTTCATAATTAGTGTCTCTGATGATTTTCAATATTTTTAAGCAACACACCTGTTCCATTTGCAACAGCTTCTAATGGTTCATCAGCCTTTAAAACTGGAACTTGGAGATAATAAGTAATTAATTTATCAATATTCTTTAGTAAGGCTCCACCACCTGTTAACATAATACCACGATCGATAATGTCAGCAGACAATTCAGGTGGAGTTTGCTCCAAAACTTCTTTAGTTGCAGCCACAATTGACATTAAACCATCTTCAAGAGCCTTTTGAACTTCTAGCTCGTTAATTGTAACTTGCTTTGGCAATCCGTCAACCATATCACGACCACGAACAGTCATCGTCTTAGTTGGATCCGCTTCAAAAGCGGTCCCAAGTTGAATCTTAATTTGCTCAGCAGTGTGTTGTCCTACTAAAAGATTCTTACTACGTTTAATATAGCTGGCAATGGCCTGATTCATTTTATCCCCGGCCCAACGAAGTGAGCGGGAAGTTACGATTTCTCCCATTGACAAGACAGCAATATCAGTAGTACCACCACCAATATCAATAACCATATTTCCTTGTGGTCTAAAAATATCTAGCCCTGCTCCCACAGCTGCTACTTTAGGTTCAAAGTCTAGATATACTCGGCCTCCACCTGATTTCTCAGCAGCTTGAATAATAGCTTTTTGCTCAATTGAAGTAACTCCAGTAGGAGCACAGATTAGAATATTAGGTTTAGACATAAAACCTTTTACGTTTAATTTTTCAATAAAGTAGCTAAGCATTTCTTCTGTAATATCAAAATCTGCAATTACACCATTTTTCAATGGTCTAATTACTCTAATATTACCTGGTGTACGCCCTACCATTTTATATGCCTCAGTACCGACTGCGACAACTTTATCTTTATCAGTATCTACAGCAACAACAGAAGGTTCATTTAAAACGATACCTTTACCAGATACATTTATTAGAACATTTGCAGTTCCTAAATCAATTCCTATATCTCTTGCCACGCTAGTGCCTCCAGTATTTAATCATTAAAAATTGTAACATAAATACCGCTTTACTTTAAGGACAAGTGTAAAGAAGTGCTTTTCAAAAGCATTTCTTATAAAAATCATTAAAAAAGCATTTTTAAAGCTAAGGATTGATCCACTAATGCCAAAATAAATTGTCCAACTATAAACCCTAAGGCAATCGACACAAATAGTAAAAATACTTGAATTTCAAATGTGTGTCCCTTTTTAAATAACTGGTCCACTCTCAGACCTCTCACTGCTCTGAACGAAAATGCAATCGTCACTAAATATGTGATTAGACTAACAATTGCATGAACTCCTACTTGTTTCATCATATAATTTTCTCCATAAAAAAAGACGAACTCATCGTTCGTCTTTCTCATTTCTATTTACCGTAATTTTCACGTACATGTAATCTATTAACCGCACGACGTAAAGCAATTTCAGCTTCTAGCATTTCTCTTTCGTTGTGCTTCTCTTTAGCTTCTTGCATATGTTGTTCAGCACGCTTCTTAGCTGATTGTGCACGTTTAACATCAATATTGCGAGCCCGTTCAGCACTGTCAGCAATAATGGTTGCTTCATTATTTGAAAATTCAATATAGCCCCCATTAACAGCAATATGGTCAATACGATCATTCATTTCATGCGTTCTTTTTACCCGAACTTCACCAATAGATAAAGGAGTAACAATTGGAAGGTGATCATACATAATTGCACGATCTCCATCAATTGCGCGCATTGCTACCATCGTAGCATTATGCGAATAGACAATACCATCAGGTGTTACAACGCTAACTTTTATAATTTTTTCTGGATCTGCCATAACGCATCACCCTACTTTGCTTCTAGCATTGCTTTTGCTTCAGGATTTTTAGGAGTAACTCCCATCTTTTCAGCTTGCTTAATAACATCCTCAATTGGACCAACGTTACGGAAAGCATCTTCTGGAAGATCATCTAATTTACCATCAATGATCATCTTGAAGCCTTTAATTGTTTCCTTGATTGGTACATATGAACCTGGAATACCAGTAAATTGTTCAGCAACAAAGAAGTTTTGTGAAAGGAAGAATTGAATCTTTCTTGCGCGTTCAACAATTAACTTCTCATCATCTGATAATTCATCCATACCTAAAACAGAAATAATATCTTGCAATTCTTGGTAACGTTGCAAAATATGTTGAACCTTAACAGCTACTTCATAGTGTTCTTCACCAACAATTTCTGGATCTAAGGCACTAGAAGTTGATTCAAGTGGATCAACAGCTGGGTAAATACCTTGTTCAACCAAACGACGTTCTAGGTTAGTAGTAGCATCTAGGTGAGCGAATGTAGTTGCAGGAGCCGGGTCAGTATAGTCATCAGCTGGCACATAAACGGCTTGAATTGAAGTAATAGATCCCTTCTTAGTAGAAGTAATCCGTTCTTGCAATTGACCCATTTCAGTTGCCAAAGTTGGTTGGTAACCAACGGCACTTGGCATACGACCAAGTAAAGCAGAAACTTCAGAACCTGCCTGAGTGAAACGGAAAATATTATCAATAAATAATAATACGTCCAAACCTTCAACATCACGGAAGTATTCCGCAATAGTCAAACCAGTTAATGCAACACGCATTCTGGCACCAGGTGGCTCATTCATCTGACCAAAGACCATAGCAGTTTTAGATAAAACGCCAGATGCCTTCATTTCAAAGTAAAGGTCGTTACCTTCACGTGTTCTTTCCCCAACACCAGTAAATACAGAAATACCACCGTGTTCTTGGGCAATATTATGAATCAATTCCTGAATAATAGTTGTCTTACCAACACCGGCACCACCGAATAGACCAACCTTACCACCACGAACATATGGTTCAAGTAAGTCAATAACTTTAATACCAGTTTCTAGAATTTCTTCACTTGTGCTTAGTTCATCGTACTTAGGTGCTTCTTTATGAATACCTTCACGTTTTACATCTTTACCTAGAGCAGGACCACCATCAATTGGATCACCTAATACGTTAAAGACACGTCCTAAAGTGTCTTTACCAACAGGAACAGAAATTGGAGCACCTGTGTCTTCAACTTCCATACCACGTCTTAAACCGTCGGTAGATTCCATTGAGATAGTTCTTAAAACACCGTCACCAAGTTCTAGTGTAACTTCAAGAACAAGAGTATCACCATTGTTGTTTGTGACACGTAAGGCGTTATTAATATCAGGCAAATCTTTATCTAGTGGGAATTCCACGTCAACGACAGGTCCAATAACTTGGACAATTTCGCCTTTACTCAAAACATCTACCTCCTTTTCTATTTTATTCTAAGGCATTTGCACCACCAATAATTTCAGTAATTTCGGTAGTAATTTGTGCCTGTCTTGCTCGATTCAATTTAGTCTTCAAACCAGAAACAACATCATCTGCATTTTGAGATGCACTCTGCATCGCTGTCATTGAACTTGCATGCTCAGCAGTTTTAGCATCCAAAATAGCTCCAAAGATCATTGATTTAGCAAATTGAGGTAAAACTGTCTTCAATACTGAATCAATATCTGGCTCAATAATGTAGTCTTTTGGCATTGTATCTTTATGATTAATATCAATATCAGAAATTGGTAACATGCTTTCTACTCTAAAAGCAGAAGTCAACGTATTTACGTGGTGAGTATAACAAACAAAAAGTTCATCATAAACGCCATTTAAGTACATCTTTACAGCGGTTTGAACAATATCTCTAACTTCATTGTAAGTTGGGACATCGCTTACCCCACTATATTCATATACCACATTAAGATTTTGCTTCTTAAAGAATTGTGCTGCAACGCTACCAACTGCCAAAATTTTAACATCTTTATTTTGGGCATCAGCATCTTTAAAGATACTCATCATATTCTTAATAACTTGACTGTTATAAGAACCAACTAAACCTCTATCTCCACTAATTACTAAGTAACCAGTCGATTTGATTTCTTTACGAGGTTGAACTAAAGATGCTAAAGTACCTAAATCGAAGAAACTACTATAATCAATATTAGATTGACCGCTAAATTCACTATATTCATTTGTCTCTTTACCTAATTGATTCACAATTTGTGAACTCATCAGATGAGAAACGGTTGCTCTAACTTTATCGTTATAAATAGTATATTCTTGATCAAGTTTTTCAGTTCTATTCAATTTAACACCTGAAACCATTCTCATAGCTTCAGTTATTTGACCTGTTTTCTGAATTGAAGCAATCTTTTTTTTCAGTTCAAGGAGAGATTCTGCCAATGAAAAAACCTCCTCTTCTATTTCTTACTGATTGAAAAACCTTCGTTGAAGTTCTTTAAAGCTTCATTAAGCTTATCTTCCTCAGGTAAATCTCCTGTAGTACGGATTACATCAAGTAAGTCGTTATAGTTACTTGCAAAGTAATCATATAATTCAAGTTCATAACGTTGAATATCAGGTACAGGAATTGCATCCAAAAAGCCATGTGTCAAAGCATAAAGAATTAATACTTCATCTTCAACAGGAAGTGGCTTATGTAGTGGCTGCTTCAATACTTCAACAGTACGACGTCCACGATTTAACTTAGCTTGAGTAGCTTGATCAAGATCACTACCAAATTGAGCAAAACTTTCAAGCTCTCTATATGATGCCAAGTCCACACGCAATGTACCTGCAACCTTTTTCATAGCCTTGATTTGTGCGCTACCACCAACACGGGAAACTGATTCACCGGCATTAATGGCAGGACGTGTACCAGCAAAGAATAGATCAGCTTCCAAGAAAATCTGTCCATCAGTAATGGAAATAACGTTAGTTGGAATATAAGCTGAAATATCCCCAGCTTGGGTTTGAATAAATGGTAAGGCAGTCATTGAACCGCCACCAAGTTTCTTATTCAACTTAGCACTACGTTCTAGTAAACGAGAGTGTAAGTAGAAAACATCACCTGGATAAGCTTCACGACCAGGTGGACGACGAAGAAGTAAGGAAATTTCACGGTATGCAACGGCTTGCTTACTCAAGTCATCAAATACGATTAATACATCCTTACCATTGTACATAAACTCTTCACCCATTGCAGTTCCTGCATATGGAGCGATATAAAGCATTGGTGCTGGTTCACTAGGACCGGCTTCTACTACAATAGTGTAGTCCATAGCACCAAATCGTTTTAAAGTTTCAACAGAGTTTTTAACTGTTGATTCCTTTTGACCAATGGCAACGTAAATACAAATAACATCTTGGCCCTTTTGATTAATGATTGTATCTAGTGCAAGAGCAGTTTTACCTGTCTTACGGTCACCAATAATTAATTCACGCTGTCCACGACCAATTGGAACTAAAGCATCGATAGCTTTAATACCAGTTTGTAAAGGCTGGTTAACGGATTGTCTATCCATAACTCCAGGAGCTTTACTTTCAATAGGTCTAGTCTTATCAGTCTTAATCTCACCTAAACCATCTACTGGTTGTCCTAATGGGTTCACAACACGACCAATTAATTGATCGCCAACAGGAACTTCCATAATTCGACCAGTACGCTTAACTTGATCACCTTCACGAATATCGTCAAAGCGACCTAAGATGATGATACCAACATCATTGGCTTCTAGGTTTTGCGCAATACCGTATGAACCATTAGAAAATTGTAATAATTCACTTGATAATACGTTATTTAGACCGTGAGCACGGGCGATACCGTCACCGACGTAGGTAACAGTACCAACTTCGTTGACGTTGAGCTTATCATCATATTTCTCAAGTTGTTGCTTGATCAAAGCGCTAATTTCTTCCGCTTTAATGCTCAATGGTTTCACCTCTTTTATCTATTTTCAATTAATTGCTCACGAATTTGTTGCAATCGAGTTCTTATAGAACCATCAATAATGCGATCCCCGACTTTGAGGATAATACCTCCTAAGATACTTGGATCAACTTTATTTGTTAGGATCAATTCTTTAAAGCCATACTTTTTAGCATAGGCTTGGCTTATTCGACTTAATTCATCTTCATTAAGCTTAATAGCACTTACTGCAGTACCAGAAGCAATATTCTTATATTCATCATAAAGAGTATTAAATGCCTCAATAATTGCAGTTAAAGATTCAAATCTGCGATATTCTAATAAGAAATCCAAAAAATTCTTAGTTTCACTTGAAAACTTATCGCTAAAACTGGATAAGAATTCTTCTTTTTGATTCTTTCGAATAATTGGATCGCTTAACAAACGCAGCATATCAGGATTTTCTTTAGCTACTTGAAGCAATACATTCATATCTTCATGGACTGCATCCAGACTATTAGCATCCTGTGCATAAGCAAATAAAGCTTTACTGTATCTGGAAGCAATTTCTTCTCTACTTAAAGCCATTAGTCATTCAGCCCCTTGATAAATTGATCTACCAAGTCTTTCTGATCAGCAGCAGATAAATTCTTGCTAATTACTTTTTCAGCAATAGCAACAGAAATATCAGCTACTTGATCTCTTGCCTCATTGAGTGCATCAGTTTTTGCTTGGGCAGCATCTTCTGATGCTCTCTTTCTAATTGCGGCAGCTTCTTGATCAGCTTGACTAATAATATTATTCTTAGTTTTTTCCGCATTGCTTTTTGCAGTAGAAAGAATTTGTGTTGCCTCTTGTTTAGAGTCTTTTAAGGCAGCTTCACGTTGATTAGCAAGCAATTCAGCTTTCTTTCGATCACTTTCTGCTTGATCAAGGTCGCTTATTACCTTTTGACGACGTTCTTCCATCATCTTTGTTACAGGGCCCCAAGCAAAGTGCTTAACTAAGAGGAGCAAAGCTGCAAAGATCAAAAGATAGTAAAGCGTGTCACCTAACTCTAATTTTAAGGCTGCAAACATAAATTGCATGTCTCAACCCTTCTTTCTCGTAACTACGATCTTGTTCTTAAAACGCAAATTACAGGAAGAGAATTAAGAAGCCAATAACGATAGCTAAGATAGGAACAGCTTCGATCAAACCAACACCGATAAACATAGTTGCTCTAAGGTTGTTAGCAGATTCAGGTTGTCTTGCCATACCTTCAATAGTTTTTGAAATAACTTTTCCGTTACCGTAGGAAGCAGCCAAAGCAGCTAAACCAGCGGCAATTGCGGCAGCTAAATATTTCATAGAAAAACCTCCGTAAAATTATTCTTCAGTAACCTTTTTACCAATATATACCATTGACAAAGTTACGAATACATATGCCTGGATAGAGCCAATAAAGACAGAGAAGCCTTGCCAGATTAAAGTTAGTGGAACCGAAGCGATGACGGTAAACCAACCCGCACTCTTTGCAAAACGATTACCGATTAAAGTTAATAATACTTCACCGGCATAAATATTACCGTAAAGACGTAGTGATAACGTCAAGAAATTAGTGAATTCCTCAATAATATTGATTGGAAGTAAAAATCCAACTGGTTTTGCATAATTTGCAAAATAACCTTTAGCACCAAACCTCTGAACACCAAAGTTATAAGACAAAAGCAATGTCATCATTGCCATGGTCATAGTAATTAATGGGTTAGCAGTTGGTGATTTGACAAGGATATGGTCATTAATTGAAAACTCAAAGAACAAACCTAACTGGTTCATAAAGAAAATGAACATGAATAGGGTAAAGGCATATAAAGATAGGTGCTTTTGTGCATCTACGTCCGCAACGTTATCCTTAACAATCCCATTTGTAAAATCAATCATATATTCCAAAAGATTTTGCTTTTTATTAGGTTTTAAAGAAACATTACGTCCTAAATACCAAACAAGAAAGAAAACCGCAATTGCGACTAACGTTCCCCCTAAGCAGTTAGTTACATTGAAATTTAAGCCGAATACATTAACGACTACAGATTTCTCATTCACTTCGTGACCTCCCTTCTTGTGCTGAATACCTCAAACACACTAAAAATGATAACACCCAAAAATTTCAATTTCAAAATATTTTTGAGTAAAATTACTTAGTTCCGAACAATCTATCCCCTGCATCCCCTAGACCTGGGTAGATGTAACCGTTATCCATTAATTTTTCATCTTCTGCTGCTGCATAGATGTCTACATCTGGATTTGCTTCTTGTACAGCCTTTACACCTTCAGGAGCAGCCACTAAAACAGCTAAACGAATATTCTTAGCGCCACGCTTCTTTAATGCTTCAATAGCCATATTTGCTGAACCACCTGTTGCAAGCATTGGATCAACAATAATACATTCACGTTCTTCAATATCTGGTGGCATCTTGAAGAAATATTCATGCGGCTTTAGAGTTTCTTCATCACGATACATTCCGATATGTCCTACTTTTGCAGATGGGATCATTTGAAGAACACCATCAACCATTCCAAGACCAGCACGTAAAATTGGTACTATAACTAGTTTCTTACCTGCTAATTCTTTTTGAGTTGACTTTCCAATTGGAGTTTCAATCTCAACATTCTTCAATGGCAAATCGCGTGTCATTTCATAAACCATGAGTCCACCGATTTCACCAACAATTTGACGAAATTCATTTGTACCTGTATCTTTCTTACGAATGATTGTCAACTTATGTTGGATCAACGGGTGATTCAAAACGGTAAACTTACCCATAATGGCCTCCTATTTTAAAAATAATACTTCGTTCATTATTTTAACAAATTATTAGATAAATGTTTCCTAAATCATACGAAAAAAGGCATGTTTTTCTACATGCCTTTTTATTTTTAATGAAAATGGTGGCCAGCAGCAGCTTTGTTTAAACGATTCATGTAAGCAGCACTAATTGCACCATGGTCAAAACCTTGGACATAAATGCGCTTAATCTTATCTTCACCATCAAAATATCTTAAAGCACCAAACAAATTATGAGCTGCCTTATCAATGGTCTTGCCTAGACTATATTTATTAGGACTATCGATCTTTTCAAGAACTTCATCCAAAGCAGCTACACCAGTCTCATCATCCCATTGGATTTTCGAAAAATCTTCTTCTTTATCAACAATTAAAACAGGAGCACTAGGAGCGTAATGACGATATTTCATACCAGGAGCCTTTGGCACACCCTTAGTCTGCGTAGTTCCCCTATTCATCAAAACTTCTTCTCCTAGAACTGCTGAAATCTCTTCAGGCGTAATTTCTCCAGGACGAAGAACTGTTGGCTTTTCAACGGACAAATCAACAATTGTTGATTCTAAACCAATCTCGGTTGGACCATTATCAATAATCCCCGCTATTTTTCCCTTTAAATCATGAAAAACATGTTCTGCAGTTGTTGGACTAGGCTTAGTGGAAGTATTAGCAGATGGACCAACAATTGGTTTTCCTAGTCCGCTAATTAAATCATGAGTCATGTCATCATTTGGACAGCGAAATGCTGCGGTTGGGAGACCACCAGTTACAGCATCTGGCAAAGTCCCCTCTTTGACAAAAAGAATAATAGTTAATGGACCAGGCCAAAAGTGCTTAATTAGCTTTTTAGCACGTTCTGGTACTTCACTAACATAGTTTTCCATCATTTGTTCATCAGACACAGTTACAATTAATGGATTATCACTTGGGCGGCCTTTAGCTGCATATACACTCTTAACAGCCTTTTCATTAGTTGCTAATGCCCCAAGCCCATATACGGTTTCAGTTGGAAAAGCTACTAATTCTCCTTTTCTCAACAGGGCAACTGCTTCAGGAATTTGTTCTTTATTGAAAATCTTCGTTTCCATTACTTCCTCCACCTTCCATGAACCATTCTTGGCTTACCTGCTAAGTCATCCTTAAATTCAATTTCAAAATCTGGTAATTCAGTCTCAAATAATTCTTTTAATTGCTCTTTTTCACTAAAACCGAACTCTAAGAAAAATTGTCCTTGAGGATTTAAATGTGACTGAACTTGCTTTGCAAATTTACGATAAAAATCTAGACCATCTTCTCCCCCATATAAGGCAGTATCAGGTTCGTTTTTTATAACATTTTTATCCATTAAGTTCTTTTCACTAGTCTTAATATAGGGTGGATTAGAAATAATCATGTCGAATTTTTCTAAGCCCACTAATACATTTGCCTTACGGGTTTTAACATCTAAATCATACTTTAAGAAATTTTCTTCGCTTTCACGTAAAGCGGAATCTGTAATATCACTTGCGTATAGATTCAAATTCTGAATCCCCTGTTTCTGAGCTTGCTTTACCAAGGCAACCATAATAGCTCCAGAACCAGTTCCTAAATCAAGGATCTTTTTACCAGATTCAATATTTTCAAGTGCCCATTTAACTAACTCTTCAGTTTCAAACCGAGGAATTAAAACTCCACGGTTAACTAAAATTTTGTAGCCATAAAACCAAGCGTATCCCAAAATATATTGCGGAGAAATTCCTCGACGCAATTTTTTCATATCTTTTAATGCTTGCTTTTCTTGTTCCGGAGTTAATTCATCATTAATGTGTAATTCAAATTCTGAAGGTGTATAGCCTAATCTTTCTCCCAGAACGTAATCAATATCCTCTGGACGAATTTCAGAATTATCATTTAACACAGTTTCTTTTATTTTTTTTAGACTTTTAGGCATTTTCTTCAGCCATCTTTTCTAATTGCTGAGTTTGGTAGTAAAGAACGAGTGCATTAATAATTTCATCCAACTCGCCGTTCATTATTCGATCAAGCTTGTTTAAAGTTAGACCAATTCTGTGATCAGTTACACGGTTTTGAGGATAGTTATAGGTTCTAATTCTTTCAGACCGATCTCCTGTACCAACAGATTCTTTTCTTTTAGCGTCATATTGATCACGATTTTGACTTTCATAGTAGTCATAAACACGTGATTTCAAAATTTGCATAGCCTTTTCACGGTTTTGTTGTTGACTACGTTGATCCTGCATAGCAACTACAATGCCAGTAGGAAGGTGTGTCATACGTACGGCACTAGAAGTTTTGTTAATATGCTGTCCACCAGCACCAGATGAACGGTAAACATCTACACGAATATCTTTTGGATCTAAGTCGATGTCTACTTGTTCGTATTCAGGCATAACGGCTACAGTCGCAGTAGAAGTATGAACACGACCTTGAGATTCAGTTACTGGAACACGTTGTACACGATGAGCTCCGTTTTCATACTTTAATTTTGAGTAAACTTTATCACCTGTGATCATAACGGCAACGCGCTTATATCCGCCTACTTCAGTCGGCTCAGAATCAATTAAAGATACTTTCCAACCTTGAGTTTCTGCGTATTTTTCGTACATTCTAAGAAGATCACCTGCAAATAATGATGCTTCATCCCCACCGGCAGCTCCTCTAATTTCCATAATAATATCTTTATCGTCGTTAGGGTCTTTAGGAAGCATTAAGATCTTAATCTCATCTTCTAATTCAGCAACTTCTTTTTCTAATTCAGAATTTTCTTCCTTCGCCATCTCAACTAAGTCATTATCAGATTCAGTAGAAATAATTTCTTTATTATCATCAATTTCTTTAATATCTGACTTATATTTGCGATATTTTTGTACTACTTCACGCATATCGGCTTCTTCTTTAGAGATTTCCATATACCGCTTAGTATCGTTAATAACTTCGGGATCAGCCATCATTTCTTGAAGTTCTTCATAATGGGCAACTAATCCTTCCAATTGGGCCATCACTTTATCCATAATTATTATCCTTTCTTAATTCTCTTATCTTTTATCTTTGCTTATTAGGATGAAAATAGTGAAAACGACAAACGGGATAATAAGATTCATCTCCGCCAATTTGAACTTGTTCACCCTCATAAACAGGTTTTCCAGAATTAATTCGTAAATTCATTGTAGCCTTATGACCGCAATAGTGACAAATTGTCTTCATTTCTTCTACTTTATCAGCAAAAATCAACAAATTTTCGCTACCTTCAAACAAATGATTTTGAAAATCATTTTTCAGACCAAATGCCATTACAGGTATTTTTAATTCATCAACAATTTTGGCACATTCTAATACGTGGTGTCTTTTTAAAAACTGTGCCTCGTCAATTAAAACACAAGCCACCCTACCATTGCCAGACTCCACATCACTTTTATTCAATTCTGAAACATAATTAAATAAATCTAAATCTTCACTTATGGGTACAGCTTTACGATGTAAACCAATTCTAGAAGCTACGGTTCCTACTCCACTTCTATCGTCTACATTACTCGTCATTAAAGCAATTTTTCGTCCTTGTGCCTCATAATTATGGGCAACCTTTAGTATTTCAATCGACTTACCACTACTCATTGCACCATAGCGAAAAAACAACTGAGCCACTGCAAAATTCCTCCATTGTTAAGTTTATGTAACTTCACTAATATTGCCTTAATTAGTATAAAGTAAATTTAAAAATCGTGCAGGTAAAAATAAAAAGGTCGTCTTCATTTTCTCTATATGCTATAGTAAAATTTAGTTTTAAAGTGAGGGATAATAATATGAATTTAAAATCAGGCATCGCTAAGGTAGCTGGTAAATCATCTTACTGGTTTCTTCATAACGTATTAAAGGGCGGGACGAGTTTTCCTGGAAAATTTGCCATGAAAATTGATCCTGAAGTATTAAATTCATTAGCAAAAGGCTATGAGACAATCATTGTTACTGGAACTAATGGTAAAACAATGACAACCGCTTTAATCGTGGAAGCATTAAAGAAGAAATATGGTGATATTTTAACTAATCCATCAGGCTCAAATATGCAACAAGGAATTGTTACAGCATTTTTAGCTCACAAGAATAAAAGAGCAAAAAAGAAAATTGCTGTGCTAGAAGTAGATGAAGCAAATGTAAAAATGGTAACCAAGTTACTACATCCAAGCGTATTTGTTTTAACTAATATTTTCCGTGATCAGATGGATAGATACGGTGAAATTTATACTACCTACCAAAAGATTGTCGACGGAATTAAACTAGCTCCCGATGCAACTATTATCGCTAACGGAGATGCAAGTATTTTTTCATCCGTGGAATTACCTAATAAAAAAGTATTCTATGGCTTCAAACTTCCGGAGGACAAGCCTGAAAATGACTTCAAGGCTCCCGTAAATACTGATGGTGTTTTATGTCCTAAGTGCGATCATATCTTGCATTATCACGAACGTATTTATGCAAACTTAGGAGACTATTTCTGTTCTAATTGTGGCTACCATCGTCCAGAATTAACCTATAGTGTAAATCAAATTATTGATCAAACTCCAAATAGCTTAAAATTCAAAATGGGTGAAAAAGAGTACAGCATTGGTATCGGTGGTACCTATAATATCTATAATGCTCTAGCTGCTTATTCTGTAGCGCGTGAATTTGGTTTAAGTGAAGAAGAAGTAGCCCAAAGTTTTGCTGAAAACAAACGAATTTTTGGTCGCCAAGAATTGATTAATTATGCAGATAAGGAAATAGATCTCATCTTAGTTAAAAATCCAGTTGGGCTTGATGAGGTTCTCCATATGTTAAATACTGAAAAAGATAACTATTCTTTAGTTACTCTTTTAAATGCAAATCACGCAGACGGAATCGATACATCCTGGATCTGGGATGCAGACTATGAAGGTTTAAACAAAGATCAAATCAAAAAAGTAATAGTCGGTGGAAAACGTTGGCATGATATGGGATTCAGACTGGAAGTTTCAGGTTTTGAGCCGGGGTTAATGACAACTGCTACTAATAACGAAGCTTTGCTAGATGAAATTTCAAAATTACCAACTAAGAAAGTTTATATTTTAGCCACTTATACTGCTATGCTTTCACTTCGTAAAACAATGGGTGAAAAGAAAATTATTAAAGCAGGTATGTAACATAAAAGGGATAATGTCAATTGACATTATCCCTTTTTAATTTTTACAGACATTTTCTTTCAAAAACGTATCAACAATCTTTTCCCTCATTGCAAGAAAAATATGATTATGTCCGCTAGGATGGATTCGATTTGTTAAAACAATCATTGCGGTTTGATTAAGTCGATCAATTAGCATAAATGTTCCAGTAAAGCCAGTATGGTAAATCAATGGGTGTTGGTCAACAGGATCAAACCGTAAATCCCATCCCCAAGAACGAGGATGTACTTTCTTAGGAGTTTCAACTTGAAACAAATTAGCTAAGGTATCTTGCTGTAGAGGTAAAACGTCATTACGTAGCCCTAAATAAGCCTGGGTTATCTTTATTAAATCTTCCAGATTTGCAAATAAACCGGCAGACCCACAATCTTTTCCTAATACCCGAGCTTTAGGATCATGTACAATCCCTCGTAACATTTTTCCCTTTTCAGTTAAAGCGGTAGGAACGCACTCAATTGCCTTAGGATGAAAAGTTGTCTCTTTCAATTTAGCAGGTAAAATAATTTCCTGCATAATAATATCTTGCACAGGTAGCCCATAGATTTTCTCAAGAACTAATCCCAATAAAATAAAATTAGTATCGGCATATCGCATTTTTGTTTTAAATTCATCAGTAACAGGTAAACCAATGATCGCCTTCAATAAATCAGGTGCAGCTAATTCATCACGATTAGGAATCCATCCCCGAATTCCACTAGTATGGGTTAACAAATCACTAAGGCGAATACGTTCATCTTTAAATTCAGGAATAAAATCTTTAAGAGGTTCTGTAAAATTAAGTTTTCCTTCTTCTTTCAGCTTCAAAAAAACATTAGTTGTTCCTAACACCTTAGTTAAACTAGCTAAGTCATAGAGAGCAAAAGGGCTAAGTTGCTCAACTTTAGGTATTAAACTAGCAAAGCCAACTGTTGAGGTAAATACTTGCTTTTTTTTAATAAAGGCATAATTTACTCCAGGAACAATCCGCTCACTAACCATACTTTCAACTAAATGTTGAGTCTTAAAAAATTCTATCATCCTTACCACCTGGATTATAAAATAAAACCGCCAGATCAGTGATCTGACGGTAACGTATTGAGATATTCGGGCTCGAACCGAAACATCCAGGAACCAGAATCCTGTGCCTTACCAATTTGGCTATATCTCAGTATATCACCCGTACGAGAATTGAACTCGTAACTCCACCTTGAGAGGGTGGCGTCTTAACCATTTGACCAACGGGCAAATTCAACATATGTAAATATAATTGAATATTGTAAATCTGTCAAGTTACATTGCTATTTTTCTTTGAAAAGTAATTTAAAGTGAAAAAAAGCTGCATCACGTCTTACTCACCATGATGCAGCTTTTCAATTATATCACTTATTTTCACTCTTTATGACATACTTTTTGTAGTTTTCTCAATATCTTCTATTTGATTAATATTCATTTTAGCTAGATTTTCTTTTAACTCCACCCATTGCTTACTCAATTTCTTATTTTTTTGTTCTGCTTGTTTCTCTGCATAAGCAACTAACTTTTCTAAGTTAGCATAATTTTGAAGTAACTGATGGGATTGATTTTGCAATAGCTTCTGATCTAAGTCGGTTTTATTTGCATCTTCACTAACTTCTAAAATAGCTCGAACTTGTGGCTGACAAAAATCTTTCAAAATACCAGCAATCTCTTGTAATTCTTCAACACCGCTTCTATCAAAATGTAATAAATCTTTTTGTTCATCCTTTTCCACTAAATCCGTTGCAGCTTCATTTCTAAAATAAAGTTCTTGAGCAAAATCGTGTATGCTCTTTTCCATAGCTAAAAAATTATTATTCATCTTTAGTTACACTTTCTTCTCTTGTATGTTTTTTTATCTAGTTTAAACATAAACCAATCACATACTAAAATCAAAATTCCAAGACCAAAAGTGAAATAGAATGCGATTCGACTTCCTTGAGCAGTTAAAGTAGCATAACTCCCAGTTTGCTTATTTTGAAACACTGCTATAATTGCAGCCAAAATTGCAGTCCCCATTGAACCAGCTAATTGTTGTGCTGTTTGACAAACAGCTGTTGCATCTGCTTTCAAATTTTTATCAACTATTTTTAAACTTTGCGCCATCGTATTGCTAAAGGACATACGATGTCCTAACATCAAAATTCCATAAAAACAAATAATCATCCATGTGGTTAAGCTTAAGCCCCAATTAGCTAATAAAAAGCTCCCTAGCGCCATTAAAAACGCGCCACCATATAATGGCACTTTTGCTCCTAGGCGGTCATATAGTCGACCAAAATAAGCATTCAGGAGTCCAGCAACAATACTGCCTGGAAGTAAAACGAGTCCCCCAATTAAAGATGTTTGTTTATTAACGATTTGGATATAGTTAGGTAAGACAAAACTCACTCCAATATTAATAAACTGAAGTAAAAAATAAGCACATGCTCCAAAAATAAATGCCCTATCTTCAAAAACTGATAAGTCAAGTAGCTTACTAGTAGAACGTTTAGAAATTCTGACAAATAGGATGAATAAAATTGCGGCTAATATTAATAAAACCCATAGACGCCAATTTTTCAGTCCCTTACTCAATTGATTTACACCGATTACTAAACTTACCATCCCTGCACTTAAAATTGCGTAAGCCAGCCAATTAAAAGATTTCTTTTTTACTGGATGGTAGCTTCCAATCACAAAAATTCCAGCAATAAAAACTAATAGTGCGAAAATTGTAGCAATTATAAAAATCCAGCGCCAATTAAGGTAATAAGAAATGCTTCCCCCAAAAGCTGGACCGAGAGTCGGAGCCATTGCTACTACTAAACCAGCAATTCCCATATATAGTCCCCATTCATCTCTTGGCATTACTTCTACAATCAAATTAAACATCATTGGTGTACAGAGACCCACACCTAGAGCTGAAATTAAACGCCCTAACAATAAAATATAAAAATTTAATGCAAATGCTGAAATAATACTTCCAACCATAAATGCAATGGCAGCTGTTACAAACAATTGCTTAGCAGTAAAACGCTCATTTTGATAAGAAGAACTAATCATAATTATTGCAATCATCAATAGATATCCAGTTGTAGTCCACTGAATTGTATCTAAAGATACGTTAAATTGTTTCATCATCGCAGGAAAAGTTACATTTAAACTTGTTTCAGTTAAAATTCCAACAAAGGACATGAACGCTGTTGCTAGGACAGCCAATGTATTTTCTGTCTGTTTTTTCATTTTTTCTCCAATAAAAAAGAGTGGAGGCAATTAGCCTCTACCCTTTCTTTAACTATTATCTAGCTATATTCGATCTGCATACTATAAAAATATGCTAAGTAGATTTATTTTAAGCGTTTAGTTAAATCATCATGTAAGTCTTCATAACCAGGTTTGTTTAAAAGACCAAACATGTTTCTCTTGTAACTTTCAACACCTGGTTGGTTAAATGGGTTAATACCATTTAAGTAGCCTGAGATACCTACAGCTAATTCAAACCAGTAGATTAAGTAACCTAAAGTATGAGCTGTTTGATTTTCAATATCAACAGTCATAACTGGTACACCACCATCAGTATGAGCTAGAACTACACCTTCGTAAGCACGATCATTTACGTAATTCATAGTTTTACCTGATAAGAAGTTTAATTGATCTAGGTTTTCCTTATCGTCAGGAATAGTTACATCATGTGTTGGGTGTTCAACACGAATAACTGTTTCCATTAAGTTACGACGACCTTCTTGGATGTATTGACCAAGTGAGTGAAGGTCAGTAGTGAAGTTAGCACTAGATGGGTAAATACCTTTTTGATCTTTACCTTCTGATTCACCCATTAATTGCTTCCACCATTCACCAAACATTCTTAATGATGGTTCATAGTTTTCAAGTAATTCAGTAGTGTAACCTTTACGGTAAAGGATATTACGCATTGCTGCATATTGGTAAGGACTGTCCTTTAAAACATCTGGATCAGTGTAAGCAGCACGTGCATCTGCAGCACCCTTCATCATAGCATCGATGTCACCACCAGCTACAGCAATTGGAAGCAAACCAACAGCTGACAATACTGAGAAACGACCACCAATATCATCTGGAACTACGAATTCTTCGTAACCTTCTGCATCTGCTTCAGTCTTCAAAGCACCCTTAGCACGGTCAGTAGTTGCGTAAATTCTCTTAGCAGCTTCTTCTTTACCGTATTTCTTGATTAACTTATCCTTCAATACACGGAAAGCAATTGAAGGTTCAGTAGTAGTACCAGACTTAGAAATAATATTAATTGAAAAGTCCTTATCTCCTAACCATTCAAGCAAATCGTAAAGGTATGAACCTGAAAGAGAATTACCACAAAATACTACAGTTGGGTACTTTTCTTTTTCTCTACCGTAGAAAGAGCTATTTAAGAACTCAATTGAAGCTTGGGCACCAAGGTATGAACCACCAATACCAATACCAACTAAAACTTCTGAATCATTTTGAATCTTTTTAGCTGCTTTTTTAATACGATCAAATTCGTCTTTATCATAATTAATTGGCAAATCAATCCAACCACGGAAGTCACTACCTGCGCCAGTACCTTCGCGTAATTCTTGATCTGCAGCAGTTACCATTGCTTGCATTTCCTTTAATTCATTTTCATGAACAAAAGGAGTTAATTTACTTGCATCAAAGTGAACAACTTTACTCATTATTTAAACTTCCTTTTTTTGTAACTTTTTCACATACAAACCTTATTTTAGCAGTTACTTCCTCATAAAACTAGAGTTTTTTCTTATAAGAATCTATAAATAATTCGATATAATATAAATCCAATTATAGTCCCGCAAACATTAAAAAATACGTCATCTATATCGCTTACACCAGTTTCTAAAACAAATTGCAAAGATTCAATACTTACGGATAAACATCCCCCGGCCAAAATGGTTCCTACCATACTTTTTTTCTGAATAACTGTAGGAAATAAAAAACCAAACGGGATGAACCATAAAACATTTCCAAGCGAATTATAAAAAAAGTCAAGTAAACTCTGACCATGAGTCAATTTCAGCGTTTCTTTCATAAATACTAAGTTTATATCGCTTAGACTACGATGGAAATTAAATGTCAACTGCCATGGAAAATATGTATCTCTAAATACTGTCAGCATTAAGAGCAAAATTATATAAAAACTAAATATCCATACACAAGCTTCGGACTTCAGGGTTCTTCTATGTCTCACCAATAACAGCCAACATAAACGAATAATTACAAAAATAATAAAGTAAAAAAGTGTCTTATCTAAGCTATACAAAATCAACTTAATTAAGGCAAAGTGATTAATATGCGCTGCATAATGGTGAAAAATATATTCATATAAGGGTTGTAAAAAAAGCATAACCTAACCGACTCCGTAATTTTGGCTTAATTATAACGTAAAGATCTCCATGAAAGATGATTTTTTTCAAAATATTAAAAAATCGCAAACCTTTAACAAAAGTTTGTCTTTTTTTGAAATTACCAGTAAAATATTCCTTATTAAAAGGAGTAGTGAAGCGTGAATAAAACAAAACGTAATTTCTGGCAAACTAGAATTGGTTTCTTAACAATCCTAACACTTTGTTTTTGGGCAAAATATATGTATGCGGCTTACTTTGATTTTAAGCTTGGCTTAAGTGACCCATACCAGCACTTCATCGTCTGGTTAACGCCTTTAGGCACATGCATTATTATTCTTAGTTTAGGGCTCTATTTCTCTAAGCCATTAGTCTCTTATATTGCAATGCTAGTTTTAGACACAATAAATACGATTTTGCTTTTTGCAAATGTCATTTATTATCGTCAATTTTCAGACTTTTTAACTAGTAAAACTATTCAAAATACCGGAAAAGTATCACAAGGACTAGGAAAGAGTACGGTTGCTTTACTGCATCCCAGCGATATTTTTCTTTGGCTGGATCTCATAATTATCATTATCTTATTGATTATTAAAGTTATCAAAATTGATCCACGTAAGTATGGATTTAAACGTCCATTTGCTGTCTCATCATTTGGCGTTTTCATGTTAACTTTAAATATGTTTTTAGCTGAAACCTCACGTCCACGATTATTAAGAAATACATTCGACCGCTCTTACGTGGTTAAATATCTTGGACTTGATACTTATTCAGTATATGACCTCTTAAAAAGTGCACAATCAAACCAAGTTAAGAAAAATGCTAATGCAGAAGATATTAATCAAGTACTCGACTTTACTAAAAAGCATTATGCAAAAGCAAATCCAGAATATTTTGGTAAAGCCAAGGGAAAAAATGTCATTGTCCTACACCTAGAAAGTTTTCAACAATTTCTAATTGGATTAAGAGTTAATGGACAAGAAGTTACTCCATTTCTTAACTCACTCTATCATAATAAAGACACCGTTAGCTTTAGTAACTTTTATCATCAAGTAGGCTTGGGACGAACCAGTGATGCAGAAAATATGCTTGAAACTGGAACATATGGTATTTCAGATGGTTCCCTATTTTCATCATTAGGATCTGAAAATACTTTCCAAGGTGCACCTCAAATTCTTCGTCAAACTGGCTATACTTCGGCTGTTTTTCACGGTAACACAGGAACTTTTTGGAATCGAAATGAAGTATATAAAAATTTAGGATATAACTATTTCTTCGATGCAAATTATTTCTCTCAAAAAAAGAACGACAAAATCGGATATGGCCTAAAAGATAAGTTATTGTTTAGTGAAAGCATTAAGTATCTTGAACAGATTCAGCAACCATTCTATGTTAAGTATTTAACTGTTACTAACCATATTCCATTTCAACTTGATCAAGAAGATAAAGATGATAACTTTACTACTACAAATACTTCAAATACAACCATCAATAATTACTTTGAGACAGCGCATTATCTTGACCAATCAGTTAAAGAGTTCTTTGATTATCTAAAAAAGAGTGGCCTTGATAAAAATACGATGGTTATCCTTTATGGAGACCATTACGGTGTTGGTAGTTCAGATGATGAATTATCTGCTCTGGCACCAGTATTAGGTAAAGATTTTAGTAAATGGACATCTTATGACACAACAGAACTTCAAAAAGTTCCTTTCATGATCCATATGAATGGAATTAAGGGGACAATTGATAACAAGCTTAGCGGTGAAATTGATGTTCTCCCAACGTTACTTCATCTTTTAGGAATTTCAAATAAAAATTATATTCAATTTGGTCAGGATTTATTCTCCAAACAATATCGACAAGTAGTTGTGTTTAGAAACGGTACTATTGTTACTCCGAAATATATAATTATTGGCGGTAAAGGTATTAAAGGGACAATTTACAATCATCAAACTGGGGAAAAGATCACTAAATTTAATAAAAAGCAAAAAGTTGAAATTGCTAAATTAGTTGAATATGGACGCACCTCTCTTCACTATTCCGATTTGTTAAATAATCATAATCTGCTACGGTTCTACACTCCAGCTGGCTTTATTCCAACTAATCCGAACGAATTCGACTACAAAATTAACTATCAAAAAATGTTGCAATTAAGAAAAGAATTAGGTAACAAATCTACTTCTCTTTATTCTCAGCACAAGGGAACGACTACTGATCTTTATACAACTGATGCTTCAGAAATCGATAAGGATGAAATTAATAATATTCCTGAGAATATTCAATCAGCTACAAGTGAAAAAATAAAAATAATCAAAACAGTTCTCCAGGAAAAGATAATCTCGATAAATAGAAAAAGGGTAGTACTTATATTTTTAAGTACTACCCTTTTTGTTAGTCTTTAATAAATTCCTTATAACCCTTATCATATAAGGTTACGGTAAACGTTGCACCCTTTCCAGGTTCTGAATCGACGTTAATCTTACCGCCATGCTGTTTAATAAGAGATAAAACAATCGAAAGTCCTAAGCCAGATTCTCCCGAGCCAATTTTTGCTCTCGATGGATCTGCCTTATAGAATCTTTCAAAAATGTATTTCATCTGTTTCTTATTCATTCCAATTCCTGTATCGGCTATTTTAAATTGGGCGCCATGCTCAATCCTCTTAGCAGAAATTGTAATCTTTCCATTTTCAGTAAATTGTAATGCATTTTGAACTAGATTAACCATTATCTGAGTGAAACGGTCTTTATCTGCATAAACTTCAACTTGCTGCGGACAATTTAAAATCAACTCATCATTCTTTTGAGCAGCTTTTTGCTTCATTTGTGTTAATAAATTAGCTAAAACTTCAGTCGCATTGAATTTTGATTGAATCAGACTAATTTTATTATTTCTAATTTTTTCGTAATCTAAGTTTTCATTTACTAATCTAATTAATCGTTTTGTTTCACTGTGCATTAAAGCAATAGACTTAGGTTTGGCCTCTTCAGGAATAGCATCATATTCAAACCCTTCTAACAAACCGTTAATTGTAGTAAGCGGAGTTCGCATTTCATGAGCGGCATCAGCCATAAATTGCTCTCGTCGCTTTTCTTGTGCCTTAATTTCATCGTTTGATTCTTTTAAAGCATTAACCATAATATTAAAATTACGTGCTAAATCATCAATCTCATCAGTATCCTTGTGTTTTAGATGGACATTAAAGTCCCCTTGTGCGACTTTCTTAGTAGCATTAGATAAAAGCTTAATCTTTCTTGAAATATAGTACGACAAGATAAAACTGATCAACCCACCAATAACTAAAGAACTAAGTAAAGCTGTTAACAGATTATGCTTTTCTCGTACAATCATTTGTTCCACATTTTGCACACGTGAACCGATCCAGATTACTCCCACCAGTTTTCCTTTACTACGCCAGGGAACAATTACACTAGTATATGCATCTTTATTTGAAAAAGAACTTACTCGTCCATCCTCATGATCATTTCTAATGCGAATCTTTTTACCATTCTTTAATTGCTTAAATAACTTTTGCGGTAAAGCCCAGTTCATTGTAGTTTCTGGATAAACTTGTCTATTTTTATTATTAAAAATGCGAAGATTTACATCTTCGCCTTCCATTACTACCTGTAAATTTTTCAAAAATTTAGCATCTAATTCATGTTTAGGATTATCTTTCGCTAAAGCTAGTTTTCCAATCGAAGTTCCATATTCTTCTAAGCGAGTGTAACTTTGAGAATAGGCTTGAATAGTCGCAAAATGAATAGTTGATGAGCCAATAATTACAATACTAGTAATTATTACTAGCAAAAAACCTAAAATTTCTTGATAGAATAACTTCAACTTCTATACCTCAGAATCATCAAACTTGTAGCCCACACCCCAAACGGTTTGAACTACTTGAGGACCAGCTTTCTCTAATTTTTGACGTAATTTTTTAATATGAGCATCAACAGTTCTTTCCTCACCGAAAAACTCATATCCCCACACTAGCTCTAAAAGTTTGTCTCTTGAAAAAACCTGCTTTGGCTTTTGAGCCATAGTATAAAGTAAATCAAATTCCTTAGGGGTCAAACCTTCAACCACTTTATCATCAAATCGTACTTCTCGACGGTCCTTCGAAATTTTTAAATGCTTAGTTACTACATCATATTTTATACCATTAGAAGCATGCATATCCTTTTCCAGATGGCTTCTGCGATATAGCGCCTTGATCCGTGCTATTAAGGCCAAAGGACTAAAGGGCTTAGTAACATATTCGTCTGCACCAATCCCCAATCCTAAAATTTGATCAGTTTCTGAGTCTCTAGCCGTTAACATAATTATTGGTATTGAGAGAGAAATTGCTCTAATTTCCTTAGCTACTTCCATACCATCTTTTTTAGTTAAATTAAGATCTAGCGTAACGATATCATAAGAGCTGGGATTTGCCTTAAACATTTCAACAGCTTCTACTCCATCTTTAGCTATATCTACGTCCCACTGCTCTTTACTAAAGAACATTTTCATCATTTCCGCAACAGAATTGTCATCTTCAACCATTAATATCTTTAGCATTATTTGTCCTTAAATCCTTTTACTCTAGTATGTTTAATCTTATCCGGTTCAATATAATCATGTGGCAACTCATGCCGAGCACGTAAAAAAGCCTGCAATTTCTTTTCAGTTAAGATTATTGGAGCCAAGATAAACAAATAAAAAGTAAGCAACCAAATTAAAAAGTAGCGATCCCAATGCAAAAAATGAATTCCTAATCCTAAAAGAGTTTGGATCAAACCAAATAACATAAAATAATTACGGGCTACTTTTTGCGCATACTGGTAGCTTGCTTCATTAACTGAAGCTAAATAGGACATATATCCATAAATTCGATTAGGGTTGGGCGAAGGAGCAATCAGCCAAATGACCCCGATTACAAACATTATTACCCCGCAACCAATATAAATCATTTGACCAACTCCATTCACTTAAATTTATTCTTTACCCGGAGCTGAAATTACTAAACGTAAATTACCGCTAAAACTAAAGTTCTTCATTTCGTTAGGAATAATAAAGTTGCTTCCTAATTTAATGTCATACTCTTTACCATCAGCAATAAACTTACCGCTACCTTTAATTAAAGATACTAGAAGATAAGGATGATCATTTAAACTCCAAGCAAAATCTCCATCAACATCAATCTGCCATAAATAAAAATGTGGTGACATCGGTGGTTGTGCTAGCGTAGTAATCTTAGCATCTCCTACTGTTTCTGATGTAATTTTTAGCTTCGGATCTTTATGTGGTACTTGAATAGTATCAAGAGATTGCTTAATATGCAACTCTCTCTTCTTTCCCGTCTTCTTATCTACGCGATCCCAATCATATAATCTGTACGTTACATCACTTGATTGTTGGGTTTCAATAACCATAGTACCCTTTGTTAGAGCATGTACAGTACCAGAAGGAACGTATAAAAAGTCTCCTTCTTTTACAGGTACATAGCGTAAAAGCTTTGACCACTTTCCATTTTTAATCCAATCTTCTAGTTCTTCCTTGCTCTTAGCGTTGTGCCCATAGATAAGTTTAGCACCTGGTTCAGCATGAAGCACGTACCAGCTTTCTGTTTTCCCTGAATCATTTTCATGAATTCTGGCATATTCATCATCTGGATGAACTTGAACTGATAAATTATCATTTGCATCTAAGAATTTAACTAGTAAAGGAAATTCTTTTGCTTTTGGATTACCAAATAACTCAGGATGCTCTAAATATACTTCTCGCAATGTCTTTCCTTTAAATGGACCTGCATTAACAATTGAAGCATCGTCTTTGTATCCTGAAATTACCCAGGCTTCTCCAACCTTTCCATCAGGAATATCATATCCTAAAACAGTATTTAATTTACGACCACCCCAAATTTTTGGTCTAAAGTATGGCGTTAAAAATAATGGTTCCATAAAAAAATCACCTCAATAAAAGTATATATCTTTTTGAGATAATTTTGAAACCACTTTCAACTATTTTTTAGAAAAATTTTTAATTCCAGTAATCAATCGTTCAATTCCATCCTCTACCATCGATATTGGTGAGGCCAAATTAAGACGTAAAAATTGACTCGCGTTACCCCGATAAATACTGCCAGCTGAAACAATTAAGCCAGTTTCTTTTCGAAGATAATCTGCTAATTTTTTACTATCTTTTGAAATTTCGCTTACATCTAACCACATTAAGTAAGTTGCAGGTCCAGAGACAATCTTTACATTTTTCAAGTTTTTATTTATTTCATGTTCAGCATAGATAAAATTCTCATTAATTGTATCTAATAAATCATGCAGCCAATTAAATTCTTCTGTATAAGCAGCAATTGTTGCCGGAATTGCCATTAGATTTGGCTCAGCCAATTCATAGTTTGTTAGTTAAACTTTGTTCTTGTTCTACCCCTAACTCAACCAATCTAGCGCCGATTTTGCTTTTTAAAATCTCATTACGGTTAATTCGCATTGTCGCATTATAAACTTTTAAACGATTATTAACGTCTTCGCTAAAATCTTTCCGGGTTACATGCTTACCTTTAGCTCTTAATTCATTAGCTTTATCAACAGCTCGTTTAGCTAATGATTCATACTCTTTCATTGCATCAGCTTTGACAAGCTTTCCCTCAGATAATGCTAAATCTGCCTTAATCTGCTGATTAATATCAGAAATCGTCCGATTATACATACCAACTATATGTTGGTTGTATTTTTCCATGTCTTTTTTTGCTAATTTTTGCCAAGCTTTTTCGGCCTTAATGCGGTTGTCCCAGTAGGCTTTACTCTGTTTCAGACTTGTCATCATCTTCACCAGAATTCAAATAATCAGGCAATGATCCAGCTGCTTGTTGTGCATTTTTGATATTTTCTTGTTTTTCTTTGTTAATCTGCTCAATTTCAGCTTGCGGATCTTTAACAAATGGTAATAAAGATAGTTGAGTTTGTTGCGATACCATTCCTTCAGCATTTTTAGCAGCAGAAATCATTGATGAAATATCATCTGGTAAATTACGAGTAAAATGAAACTTCAAAGTAGACCATTGTTCTCTTTGATTATCATTGTTGAACAAGGTTTGGAATACAATTCGATACATTTGCTTCAATGCTTTAGTAAATTTACGCTCTTTACTATCTGCTTTATTCTGCATTGAAAGTAATTTATACTGCATTGCTACACCACTAGCATTATTAGCAAAATTTTCGTCACGTAAATTAGCGATTTCGGTATTCTCATAGATTGACTTTTGTAAGTGGTCAATCATATTTTCTTGCATTCCGTCCGCATCTGGCTTTTGAATAAAACCAACTTTTGGATCACTATTTGGATCTACAGTTGGCGCATAAATTAACCGGTTGTTCTTAAAATCAAACTTAGGGTTACCATCATCATCTTCATCGAGAGTTATATTGAACATAAACATGTACGAATTATCAAAATAAGCAATCTGGTTGGCTTTCTGACTCATTACATGATCCAATTCATCCTGAAGTGTAATGATTTGTTCAAAGACTGATTGCCGTTCTTCATTCTCATAAAATTCAACAGCAGGAACCAAACCATATGGATTAATCCCTTCTGAATTGGTTATATGATCTTCGGTAAGATTCATACCTTCAAAAATATAAAACTTATCAGCATATTGCACTTGGCCTTTTGCATCAGTCCAATTCTTTGTGTCATCTAATTCATATCGAACAAAAGCTAATGGATTATGAGCAACCGTATCATCATATATAATAAATGCCCGTTCTGGGCTTGAATGAGTAAGGTGTGGTAGTTTATCTTCACCTTGATAAATAAACACAACAGACCGTCCAAAAATATCTGCTTGCTTACTTATTTCGTTAAGCTCATCTTGAAAAGAATTTTCATTATTCCAATCTTGCAAAACATTATTAATATTTTTATCTTCAGCAGAAATTACTGGAGGGATGCCGGCAAAAAAGCCGTTGTATGAATCTTCCAACGGCTTAATTTTATTATCGATTAATTTATTATTGATATTATCTGTCTTATTATTTGGGTCATCAAGAATACTATGCTTGCCCAAATAGTATTCCATATTTTTACGATATTGAGGTTTTAATGTATTTTCATTGTAAGAAATAAAACCAAAAATCTCATTTATTGACATTCTTTGTCCTACAGGATAAATAAAACGATTATTATGAGTTACTCTATCATTGCCAAAATCAATTGTCTTCAAAATCTCACCACCTTAAATAAATGATTTAATAATTCTAGCTTTCGTACTTCCATGACCATTCTCTTCCTCTACCGCATAACGAATAGCATCAATGCAGTGGTTATATGCATCGATCGGCCTATTAGTATATTCATCAGTCTTCTTATCTTTCACATATGTGTAATTCTGCAATTCTTCAATTGTCTTTACACAACGATCATCAACCACCCATTTAAATTGTTGAAGGAATTGAATACCTTGAATTATTGAATCGGGACCTTTTAGAGCCGGTCTAATACGATAAATACCGTCTCTTTTCATTTCAGCAATTGATTTCTTTTCAGCACTATCAGCTGTTATTACTTCTTTTGAATAGCCCATGTCCTTAATTACTTGTGCTAACTGATTATTAAGCAAGCCCTTTTTAACAAATTCATCCATCACATAAAGTGTTTTATTTCTCATATCTAGTTTGATATGCATAAATGCACTTGGATCATTGATAAACCCATAATCAAGCCCAAAATAATCATTTAACGCTAATAATTTAGGATCACGAGGATTTAATCGTTTGGTTTTAAAGTAAGGAAAAACAAGCTTATCAAGCGTCGCAAATTCACCTAATGTGTATATTTTGTAATAAGCAGGATTAGTATTTTTCAACTCTTCAATCGTTCTGATATTGTCTTCATCTAAAAATCTATTATCTTTGTAAGTTGATTGATGGATAGCTACTCTTGACCGATCATAATCTGCACTAGGATCAAACCAAGTCTGATATGTCCAATTAAGCTTGCTAACTGGATTAAACATACAGAAGATTTGTCTCTGTTTATGCTTAGGTTCACGTAAACGCAAAGTAAGTTGAGTGTAGTCATTATGATTAAACTCACTTGCTTCTTCCATAACCACATCTGACAGTCCCTTAATAGATTTAATCTTTTCTGGGTCATCCATACCTTGAAATAAAAAAATCGCCCCATTTGGAAGGACGATTGTTTTATCAGATCTATTTACATGACAGTATTGAAGGATATTCCATTCACTTAAACATTCAGTGACATCAGTAAAAATTGAATTTTTAACTGTTCTATCAACCTTACGTAACCAAAGCACTTTTCTTGGAACATTCCAATGCTGTAATGATTTCAATACAACTTTTTGTACTACTCCATGACTTTTGCCACTAGAAGCTCCACCATACCAAACCTCTGTAAATTTAGAATAATCAAATAAATTATCGTATATTTGCTGATTAAATACTTTTGAGGGATGCGGAAAATTCAAATTAATCCTAACCATCATAATCACCTGGATCAATGTTTACTGTAATATCAGTTTGAGTTTCAACTTTATCAGTAAAGATCTTATAGTATTTACCAAGTAGTTCCAGGGCCTTTAACTGGTCTTGATCTTCAGGAGTTACTGTAGTTACATTGTCATAAACAACCTTGGGCTTTTTGCCCTTATAATCTATTCGCTTAAAAACTTTTTCTCTTGGTTCCCCAATAGCTAGACGGCTCAAATTATCAAGAACACCATCAATATCGAGAATATCTTTTGCCTTAGTTTCATTCATCACATCACTTAAATAGTTTTGAATGTTGGTATTTGTTAGTAGTTTTGAAGCATTTGTTCTGGCCGTAATATCTTTTTTAGCACTATAAGCAACTTTATAGGCTCTTGTAGCATTAAAGTCTTTCAAATATTCCTGACAAAATTTCTTTTGTTTTGGTGTAAGTTCTTTCAAATTCTCACCTCCTAAAATAAAAGAGACTAGTTAATTTTACTTAACTAATCTCACATTAATTTGTTTTATCGGTCCAAATAAAAATAGCAATTAAAATTTGTATAAAAAGCAATAGAATAGCATCTACTTTAGATAGCGAATTAAAACAAGAAAATGTAATGGGAGCAAACCACAACATTAATAGAAAAAAACTTCTCATAATTTCTCCAACCAAAAAGCAACTTTCTGACTGCAAAATAAAAAGCCAGCTTACGCTGACCTTATTTCATTATTTTTTTAACTATCCAAATCACTAATATACAACTAATAATTATTATCAATACATATTTCAAATATATCCACAAATTAAAATGCAAAAAAAACATTACTTCATTAACTCTTTTTTGATGCTTTCATACCCTCTTTCATATTCACTAGCATAACTATCATAGTCTTTTATGCTTATTTTTAATAA
Organism: Lactobacillus johnsonii; assembly: GCF_014058685.1. NCBI lineage: Bacteria > Bacillati > Bacillota > Bacilli > Lactobacillales > Lactobacillaceae > Lactobacillus > Lactobacillus johnsonii. The sequence continues at coordinate 1,312,407 of NZ_CP059055.1, forward strand.
AGTAAGAGGGCTGATATAGTAGCCTGAAAAATCTTCTTTTAAACTTGATACAATATATGCAATATATACCATCATTTTATATGGATCAAATTGTTTTGATTTATTAAGTGCAAAAGTAGCTGAATTATAGGCGGATATCAATTTTACAGTTCGATCTGATCCATATATTATCGTATCATGCATAAGCTTCTTATAAATTTTTAATGCATCTGGATTTTCACTACTAATCTTAGCAATAGTACCATCCATATCTGTTAAAAAATCTGTCCAACTAGCTAGTACTTCTTGTTGTTGTTTACCTCCGAGTTGCTTAAAATATGATTCGATTTGAATATCATGTGCATTTTTATTTTTTATAGTTTCAAGCCATTTTTGTGTAATTAAATCTGGTAGCTTTAATACTATTCCAATTAATACAATCATTACTACTGTTGAAACTATACTAATTATTTCTAACATAAACACAATCACCTCAAAACTATTATAAAAAAATCAACTCCACACGAATAGGGGTTGACTTTTTGAGATGATTGAATTTTTTAGCTGGAATATCCAGCAATGGCAAAGATAGGACTTGCACCTATGAAACCTTTCGGTGGCGGATTTACAGTCCGCTGTCGTTGCTACTGGACCACTTTGCCAAACTATGCTCTTTTTATTAAGGACATCCTTATAAGGGATGCATGTCCGCACAGCGAACACAGAGCAATAGCCTCAAGTGTTAAATACATAATATAGAGGAATTTCTTAATGCGGTGAATTAATTCAATTAGTTCCCATAGCCCGTACAAGAATTGAACTTGTAACTCCACCGTGAAAGGGTGGCGTCTTAGCCATTTGACCAACGAGCTGTACTAGGAAAGCTGCTATACTTAAGCCTCGCTTTTACGATTGCCACGGCATCTCAGTATTAGATTTAATGCGGAGTTACGTATCTTTGACCGACTTACCGCTAACCATTAAAACAATCAACCTTAAGCACAAAAATGTTGTTTCAAGAATTAGATTAACTTTACTTAAAGAAGGAAAATAAAGCTAATCTATAGGACTAGCTGGGCTCGAACCAACACTACACAGGATCAAAACCTGATGCCTTACCAATTTGGCTATAGTCCTAGAATGCTCTGTCAGGTACAGAGCTAAACCAGAAACTTTTTTGACTGTAAATTAAACGACAAGTAATACATGTTTTGTGAATATGAATTACTATTACGGATAAAACGCAAATATATTGCATGACAAGGTATATTTGCTTAACGCCTGCTTTCCGACAGGCAACGGGCAGGCAAGGAGTCGAACCTCGCTAGATATTTATGAAAGAAGATTGCCTTCTTTCTAATTCCAAATTGTGTTCCGTTCTACCCACGGTATCTGCTGCGGTCCACTGCGAACAGATAACCAGCTCTTAGTCTACGCTCTCCCTCGAAACCGTTGAGGGGTCATGGCGATAGAAGGTTGCACCTAAGCTACATACTATTACACATAATAGTCTGATAATGACTACCTGCTTAGGTGCTATAAGCCAAGCAGGAATTGAACCTGCTTAACTTGAATAATTAAGAAACTACGAGAAATATTTTATTAGAGGTCTTTTTTTATCGTCTCTCATCGATTAGCCCGCTGTCTCGGGCTATAACCGCCAGCCGAATTGAACGACTGCTAACGCCTACCAAGGACGGTCAGTCAATTGTACTTACACAATCAAGATCTTCTATTAATTTTAGAAAGGAGTATTTTTTAAGTTCGAAAAACCGCACTCATAGCACCATCGAGGTGTCGTCGAAAGATCCTACCACCTAATCTTTCGACAATAACAATTTAACACGATTTGCACGCAAGCAGAACGCAAGGTTTACGCATACTTTACGCACGACCAATTTTTCCGAAGCTTACCAAACAGTCTTAATTCTTTCAGTAAAAACTCTTAAATCAGGTAAGCCTTCAACATCAAAATACTTCTTCCAGTAAAGCCAACGGTCAGCAAATTCGCATTGTGCGTTAATTTTCTTATTGTCGATTGACCGAGTAGATAAATTAACAGTCGCTGCTACATCAACAATTCTTAATTGATCTATATACGTGCCAATTAAGATGCGTCTGTAAGGTTTAAATGCTGTATCGGTGCAATTATCCATTGTTTTATAGATAGCTGCACACACCTTTCTAGCAGGATCAGCAATATCAATATCGTCCTGTGCTTCATCAATGAAGTTGTTTTCAACGCCGTTCTCATTTGTTGACCCTGGTGCAAAAGATAATTGAGGGCTTGTAAGTTGATTACGGTGCAAGCCAGCCAAGTTAAGATATCTCTGAAACTCAGTAGTCAGAAATTTATCCACCTTCCTAGCTGTAGCTCTTGGATTTGGCTGTAATCCCAAATTAATTTGATACACACTTACACTCCCTCTCGTCTTCTAATTGTTTTTGTTATTTGCTACTAGAGCATCAGTAAATACTCGATCAGTAATTTCATAAGGATCTTCGTCATTAGAACAATGATGCTTGGCATATTTCAAAATATTTAAGTACATCATGACCATTGTTTCATTGCCAACTTCTAACTCATTTCTAGTCTCGTCCATCTTTAGACCTCACTTTGATTTCATGCTCAATCAATGGAAGAAGCTCTTCTGCCTTGTACTCATGTTCCATATCTTCCAAAGTTGGTTTGTCAATATCCTTAAAATTTCTAATATTAGATTTAAGCATTGATTGAAAATTCTTAAGTTGTTCAGTTTTAAAGTTCTTGTATGTATAGGGATTAACCTCAAAATCATATAGTTTCATTTCAAAACTCCATATCGTCGATTTCTTCCAATAATTCTTTCTCTTCTTCTGAAGGCTTATATACTCTTAAATCCCAAATTCCTTTGCCCATGTACGTCAGTACATCATATTTGCTAAAAGAACACATCCAACCAACTTTGGTATGAACTGCCCAAGGTTTTAAAAATAAGTCTAATCTACCACTTGGCAGCACTTTTAGTCCTTTGTTTTTTAAAAAATCTTCAGTATAAGTATCTTCAAATTCTTCTCTTGTCCCTCTAGTGCCGATTTCTAGTTTGATTTCCATATCTATCTCTCCACTTCTTGTAATACTCTTTTACTTCTTTTTCGTAATTTACTGGCTTAAGTGTTCCGTCTTCCTGTACGTGATACCATTCGCCTTTTTGATACTTAAGATCACTCATAGGACAAAAACCACAAATCCGACTGCACCTAAGCAAATGAGTATCCCTGCTACAGTAATTAATGCTGCGCTATGCTTCATGTTTTCTTAATTCCTTAATCATAGTGGTAATTGGCAAACGGTATTCACTAGATAAAATGCTGGCATCAAAGTCTAAAAGATCAAGTTCAGCCTTTAAAGTGCAGTTATGTTGCTTAGCCATCAATTTTGCTAATCTCAAGGCTTTGTCCCTATTCTTTGCTACACAGGCATCCATAAATTTACTTGGCAAGCTTACGTCTATCTCTTCCATCTAATTCCCCAATCTATCCGTAAATTACGGCAATCATCAATGCTACGCTTCTAATATTGCCCAGAATCGGATCATTTAACCAGTTACGGTACTCATCACTAACAGGCATGTAATCGCTAGAAGCCCCAAACTCCCAATCTTTTTTCAGATCTTCCTCATCATCAATATCTAACAGCATTTTGAAAGCACCGCGGAATGTAAGCATCCCTCCCTGAATTTCATTTGAAACCCAATCAATGCGCTTTTGAACAAATTCAGGTAAGGAATGATTTTTAGCTGGTGGCACACACTTGCCATCCTCAACTTTCCATCCATATACCCAATCATAACTTTCAGTCACTCTATCTTTTTCCATTTTTTCTAATCCCCCATATCTCTCTTAATTCTCACTTCAACCCTAGGACGGTCTGCATATCTCTTTACAACAAGCAATTTAGTAACCTGTCTGTCATCTTTGTATACGCCACGTATAACTTCGACCATCTTTTTAAGCTGCCTGTTTAGCTTTTTCTTAGGGTTCATACCGTCCATGATAATCTTGCCGATATTATCCGCATCAGGCATCTTGATAGGCAATTCTTTGTTAGCAAGGCACAATGCCTTACGTTTTTTACTCCAACTCTTAGGGACGGAAAAATATGCCACTATTTTGACATCTACAGGCTCGTCATTATCAAAGTACCCGTCAAAACTATTAATTGCCGTATACCTGACTAAATCTTCATACTGAGATGTCTTCTTTGGCGTATATGCTACTGTTCTAGTAACCCTAGGTCTAGCCTTACCTACTGGCGGTCCTTCAATCGTAAACTCTACTTTCACTGACTAACCTCGTTTCCGTCTTGGTCTACAGTGGTATCTACTTCTTTGATATATATCAATCTACTTACTGGAATTATCAAAGTCGTTACTTTATTCATATTTTTCCAACCTTTATGCGAATCAGGCAAATTAAGATAGCTGAAATAGCTAAGTTTAGTGCCCGTTGTATTAGTCCAAACTTTTAAGCGAATACATCCGGACGAAGTTTCCACGTGCTCAAAATTATCTGGAGAACATGTAATTTGTTCATAATTACCTAAATCTTTAAACGCAATTAATGATCTTATTTTTTTCATCGTATCGCTCCCACAACCAAAATAACTAATGCTAACAGAATCAAGAACGCTGCTGCATATATCCAATCTGACATTATTCCTCTACTCCTGAAATATCTCGGTCCATAGGGTATACTGTCTCGATTTTCGATGTATTAAAGATAACTTGCGTATGTCCTATAACATATGCAGGCTCTCCGTCACGATTTTTATAAAAATCATTTGACTCAGCATCTGCTAACGCACCACTAAAGCAAGGTAAATCACTCTTTTCTCCTTTACTAAACAAGGTATCTGCAAAGAAATAAGGCTCGTTCATTTTATTAAAGATAGTATCTACATCATCTGATACGGCATATATACATTTGGTTGTTTTAATAATTGATTTAATTTTCATCGCCTAATCTTCCTCCATCATTTCCTGAAAGCTTAGTACTTTCCATATTCCCAGGCCTGTATATAAGATCGGCGTCTTATCATCAGGGATTATAACTGTGCCATCATACGTATTGATCGCAGCTTCTACTCTGCTTCCGTTACTAAATCTATCTAAGCCTTTTTCATGTAAATAATATGGATTATAGATTTTAAAGAAATAATAGATTGGGGCGCTTGTACCCTCTAACAATCTTGGGGATATCATTCAATCACCAGCTTTGCGTTTACTTTGTGCCAAGTCGGGGAAAATTTTTTATATAGCTTTTCAACAGTTTCGCAAGAATCTAAAAAAATATCATCTTCCCTTGTGCTATACGCCCATTCCACACCAGGGTTGATATTCATCAAACAATATTTTTGATAATTATTTTTTACAATTAGACCTATATTGCCTGTATTAGTTACTAATACATCCCCAACATTCCAATCATTATTTCTTTCTGCTCGCTTATCAATTACTTTCATTGCCTAATCCTCCATTTTGTACAGTGTTAATCTTTGACTATTTTTCGGTGCGTTTCTGTGATATGCAGGTTTAGACAAGTACAGGAGAGATTGTTTCTTTTTGTGATACTTTTCAGCTAAATAATCTGCTGTACCAAGATCAATAAATGTGTCTCCTCTATACATTGCATACCACTTTGGTTTTAGCTGGGTTTTACTCATTTTGACTTACCTGCCTTACTACTCCATGGAGCTTCTTAGCAACTTTTGCTGCCTCTTTCTTGTCGATAAATATCGACTTAGCATACCCAGCCGAGCGACCTGTTGTGTCTAAGATCTCAACCATGTACATATCAGGGATTGAGTACCATCGGTACTCTTTTGCGTCTTCGATAATCTTTTCCAAATTATGGTTTTCTTCAAGCATTAAGCAATGTCCTCTCTCTCGATTAGTGGTAGAACGTCATTTTCTTTAAGCACGTCGTAAATCAAGCGTCTACCTTTTTGTTTCCACGCTGTAAGTGGCTTAGCATGATCTTTACCGTGTTTATCAGTGTAGGAATACATCTTTGTTGTTGTGTACTTTTTGCCCATATAAGCTTTATATAAGATCCATTGACCGTTAACTTTATGCTGAATTTTCATACGATTGAGTAACTTGTTAAACTCTCTAGCGCTATATCCATAATCCATAGCAATTTGTGTTGTTAGCATTGCATCAGTAGTCCCAAGAATGACATCTAAATAGCTAGCTTTCTTGTTACTCTCTTCTAGCTGTCTACTTAGACTCTTGTTTTCAAGCTTAAGTTGCAAGTTCTCACTATGAAGAATATCCATAGCACGTTGAATAACGTTTTGTGGATCATTCCACTTTCTTTCTAGTTCTAAGAAATACTCTCGATATAATTTTGATGTTTCTGTTCTTGCCATCATTGCAAGTTGTTTAGCCATTGAAATTGTTAAGGCATAGTCAACAATTTCTCGTTTAGCCCCGTTTCCAACAACCGTACTTGATGTACACTTGTAAAAATCTTCGTTTTCGGTATATAAATCAAAATTATTGTCTACCCATCTGCTAAAACGACCTTTTAGCCCTAATCCTTTATACAAATCTCTAGCACTAACTAGCTGTTGGTCATTATTAACTGTCACTTTAATTAATTCACTACTCATCATCTTCGCCCTCTCCAAGAATGTTTAGAAGTTGTGCCTTTATAAACTCCTTGGCTACCTTTTCTCCTTCTTCGTCATCATTAAGCAACTCTTTAAATCCATCAATTACATCTTTAGTGTTTCCAAATTGTAAGGCTGTAAACAGCTGCTGCCCTATTTGGCTACTAACAATTGCATCTAAAGAATTTTGATCGACTATTTTTGATACTTCATCAATCAGCTTTAAAGCTAAATTTTCATCTCCAACTGCTACAATTCCCAAGGTCTTTCCGATAAATTTTGCTAATTCTTCGCTGATGTGTTCTGTTCCTCTTACATATTTACTCATTTTTTAATCCTCTTCGTCCTCGTTTAGTACAATTTTTGCAATAGCATATAAGGCAATATCAGCTGGGTTAACGCCTAATTCTTTAATAAGATAACCTGCCACATTATTTCCTGCTTCATTCAAATACCGTTCAGCATTGTCTTTCTCATCAAACTTGTTAGCGGTATTCGCCTTAGCTATATCAGTTAATGTTTCTAGTAACAAGCCAACATTCTTCGGCTTTTCAGTAGCTTTATCTTTTTTGTCCTTTAGATTAGCAACAGCATCCTTTACCGCTTTAGCCCTTATTTTCAAAGTTAATGCTGTAGCCTTAAGAGCATCAATACACTCTTCTTTGTCAATCTCTCCTGATGGTGCGCTAGCAGTATCAAATCCAACCCACCATTCGCCGTCAATGCTTAAATTACCAGCATAGGTAACACCGTATGGAAAATTGGAAAATTCATCTAATCTATCAAAGTAATCTTCGTTTCGATTGTTAACTTGAGCGATCCATTCAGCAGGATCATCAAGCGGGTAAAGTTGGATATATCCTGTATAGTAAGTCCAAGGCTTAGTATGTTTAAAAACCATAATTCTTCTTCCGCTTACAACTTCGTTAAAAACAACATCTTTCATGATTTACTCCTCTAATCTTCTTAATTAGCTTTTGAAATTGATAAATAAAATTCTTTACAAAATGGGCAGCAGTTAACTTTATCGGCATCTTGTGACGAAATTCTAAATACTTTGTGGCATTCCAAGCATTCAGCTTGATACCAAATCTGATCCAGTCCTTGCAAGTAAGGCACTGATACGTTGAAATAATCTGCCAACTTCTGCCATGTATTTAATTTTGGCTCAGTCGTTCCGTTCTCGTAATTACTGAATGTTCCACGATTGATCCCTGTTTGTATTTGAACATCATCAAGCGTCAAGTTTCTTTTTTCTCGTAATTCCTTTATTCGGTTTTGCATGGTGGTTACCCTTCTTTGATCGATACATTGTTAGGCTCTATATTGCTTATACATTTAATTAGATAACCAATTGGATAATCTATAGCTCCAAATAAAGTTTTATCAACTGCTTTATGCAAAGAAGCTAATGGTTTTCCTCTAACTACTTGTGTTAATAGTATTCGTTCATGGTTAGTTATTTTGGGCATATCTACTCGATATTTTCTAGATTGAAATTCATAATAATTCAATAATTCATTTACGATTAAGGAATAATCTGTTTTTTGGTCGTCCCTTATCTCTCTCTCTTTATTTATACTTGTATTATTAATACTTGTATTATTCTCTTTAAACTTTTCTTTAATAGGGTGTTTAAAGTTTTCTTTAATACCCTCTTGTTCTTTTCTTGAATAGGTATTGTCTTTTTCTTTAATAGGGGTATTATCTTTTTCTTTAACAGGAGTATCCTTATTTTCTTTAACGGGTTCAGCAACTGGATATAATTTTCTACCGATGATTTGGCTACCATCTTTTTCGAGATAGACTTTCAAATATCCTCTTTCTTTCAAGTGATTAATCCAGTTTGAAATAGTTGTCTTTGATTTGCCGTATAAATTAGCAAAGTAATTATTAGTAGCTGTGCAGTATCCGCTCTTATTAGCTAATGCTGTAATCTCACTAAATAATAGCTTTTCGTTAGCTTTTAGCTTTCTGTCGTATCTCACATTGGCTGTGAGAATTGAGTAGTAATTAGGCTGTTCATTATTCATGATTTCTCACTTTCTAGGACAATGCCTTTTCAATCTCTGCTTCTACTTCTGGATCTTTTGCGTAATCAGGAACTTTGCTTTCTTTTTTCTTATTAGCTGCTATAGCCATTGCTGTGAATTGCCTTACGGCTTCACCATCAGCAGACTCTTCTTCTAATTTTTGATGCCACCATTCGATTGGTACACTGGTTTTAGCATTTAGTCCCATCTTTTTCTGTTTATCGCATTCGGTATAAATAGTTACTAGAAACCTCTTTTTTCCGTTGTAGTTAGCCTGATACTCATATAGTTGATTTCTCGTCATTTTTTTGGGTTTACTCGGTGTTGATTGTCGCCGTGCTGGCTTTTGATTTTGAACAGCTTGCTGTTGATTCCTTTGATATCCATTGCTATCAGTATCTTGGGTATCATCAATTAAGAATAACTTGGCTAAGGCGTATTTAACTGCATAAGAACTTGTAGCCCCTGATATTTGACTATCGTCCATTCCTTTTTTGTTCTGGGCTTCTCTTGCCCAGCCTTGAACCTTAACTTCTTGCTCTTGATCCTTATAGCGAGCGGTTTCAACAAAATAAATCCGATCTCCAACCATTCGTACATCTTCATCGATGGTTAATGTTGCTCCATACTTAGCAAGTAGTGGCTTTAGAGCTTGTTCAATATCCTCAGCATTTCGATACTTATAATGACCAAAGCTGTTATACTGGCTCTTTGGCGCTTTTAATTCATTTTGAATTTGAGTTAAAATTGGAACTTTTACTTTTTCTGTCATGGTGGTTACTCCTTAGGCTTCTTACTCAATTCGGATAACTTTTGTTTTAATTCAGCGTTTTCTTGAAGTGCTTTTTTAAGTTCAATAGCTAAATTGGGGTTCTGAGACTCTTCTTGTTTAATAATTTCTTGACGTGCGTCTTCTGCTATTTCTCTTAAATAGTTAATTTCCGCTCCTAAACTTCCTCCGGGAAAACTATCATCAATTTTTGGTTTTAAACTGTTAATCCAGTTAATACTTTGCTGATATGATCTATGTTTTAAAGCTTCAGCAACGATCTTCTTAGTCCAATCACTGGCTTCTTTCTCCAGTTTGTATTGCCACGTCTTGTATTTTTTCTCGAACTCTGCATGTTTACTAGCCATCAGTAGTTGCCCTCCATACCGCCGAAGTAATCCATAACTTGCTCTTCCCAGAGGTCATCGTATTGGTCAACAGTAGCTAGATATTCTATTACTTCTTTTTTGTCCCAATCCGTTTTTTCAACAAAGTTATCAATACCCATCTCAAAAATTTGTGTAGTAATAAAGTGCTTAAAGTTGTAATAATCACAACTGCTGTCGCCGATTGTTACTAAGAACTGTCCTTCAAATGCTGAACTGATACCTTGTTCGGCTAACTTTCTTTGTTCTTCCAGCAGTCGTTGCTCTCTAAAAGTTCTTGCTTGTTCTTGTGTCATAATCTCAATCATTGTGGTAAAATACTCCTTAGAAATTTAATTTATAAACCTTTGAATTAGTCGTTCCCGATTGCAGTCGGTAACGGCTTTTTTTGTGTCATTAATGCAATTTGGAATTGCTTATCGTACTCATCAGCAACTAATGGTGACTTATCTTGCTTAGCGAAAAATGCGTTGCTATTACTGATTAATCTTGCTTCTAATGTCATCTTTCTCACCTCCTTTAAAGGAATATTCTCCAGAAGTAATAGCCCAACATAGTGATACATATAATTCCTGCTGCAATTACTTCTGAGCAAACAATTGCAACTAGCCAATCTGTCTTACGCTTCATTCCAGTAATCTCCAATCGTTACTAAATCCGCAAGTGCTGCGTTAATTTGCTTCTGTTGTTCCTTAGTGCCTATCTTCTTAAACATTTCTGCTAATTGAATGACACTTTCCAATGTATTACCTAGATAAGCAATTTCAGCCGATCCATTTTTGTTAACAACAATTTGTTCATTTTTAATGCCAATTTGATACTCGGCATCTTTCTTCAACTCGAACACTCCTCTTGATAGCAATTGTCTAATTACGTCAGAAGTTGTAACTTTAATCATTTTTCTATCTCCCATAATCTTTTTTTATGCTTGCATTCCAATCAATGCGGTGGTAATTTTCTTCGATCCACTTCTTAGCATCTTTTCTAAAGATGATTGTTTTCTTACCGTTGTGTGGGTTAACTACAAAACCGCCATTTTCGAAATCAATTTCCTTTTCAAATCGATCAAAAATATATATTCTTACCCACTCTTGACCCTTACCTCCGCAATACTTTTTTCGGAACTCATCAATATTGATTGTTGCGCCCTCTGCTTCTTCCTTTTCCTTATCAAATAAAGCTTTGATAATTGGTTTAAAGATAACTATGAGAGCATCTTTGTTAATTAGCTCAGGCATCTAATCACCCATATCTCTCTTAATCCTCAGCATGTTCAAGTTCAAATTAGATTTTCATTTTCTTGTATCTCCTCTACTTGTTTCCTAAATCTTGTAACTTTTATTTAAAAAAATGGAAGGTGAAATATTTAGAGCATCTGCTACACCAAAAGCAAACTCAGCTGTAAAACGTAATGTTCCATTCAAATATCCAGTTAAATTAGATGGCGACATATTCATCTTTCTAGCAAGATAACTTTTCTTAATTCCATGTTCTTTTAGATATTGATCTAAAATTTGGGCGCTATTCTCCTTAGTAAGACTTGGCATGTTTTCCCTCCTTTCAGTTACAAATATCTTGTAACTTTATACTTATATAATACTACATATTTTTTGTAAAAATATTTTAAAAATATAAAATTAAGTTACAATATAATTGTAATTTGATTGAGGAGGTCAAAAATATGACCGATTTTAGTGATAAATTAAAACAGCTTAGAGAAGGCAAAGGCTGGAGTAAAACTAATGTTGCTAAACATTTAGGCATTGGACTTTCAACTTATGCTAATTGGGAATATGGCATTAGTGAGCCTGATATTCAAACTATTAATCAAATAGCTACTCTGTATGATGTATCTAATGGATACTTAATGGGTAATGACAACAGTGGAAATGAAGAAAATGAAACTAAATCAGTTGACTTAGAAAAAGACCCTGTCGTACTTAGCTACGGTGGTCGTCCTGTTTCAGATGAAGATATGGATATTATCAAGGCTATCCTTGAAAGACATAAGAATGATGGAGACGTTCACTACGAGTAACTATGTATAATAATGATTTACTACTATATATATGTCATTTGATTGAGGATCATAACCTCGGTGTTATACTTTCTCGCTTAGACGACAGACATTTCCGCTCTAGGTATCTTCCGCAAAAGAAGCTTATCATTGTCAATACAAACTGGTGGAATCCACCAGAAGTGCCGTTTATGGCTGCGCATGAACTCGGACATTGCATTAATGGCGATACAGGTGTTATGTACTATGCCCATGATTATGACTGGCAAGAACATGATGCCTTTAACCGAAACGATGACGCATTCAAGGAAGATCAAGCTGATTTATATGGATTAAATCTCATCTGGGATTATGCTTCTTCCCAAGGGTACACCTGCGAAGACCCTGGAGAGTTCATGCTACAGTTCGGGATTCCGGAAAGATTGAAAAAAGTCGTTGCCAAAAAATTTGAAAACAGCAATGATTTACTATTTTAGGCGATTTTATGAACAAAAAGTAAAAAAGAAACTTCAAAAACATATTGATGAGGAAAATAAGAATGAATAAAAAATGCTTAATGTGTGGAAAATCAAGTTTAACAAAGTTAAAACTAAAAGATGGTGTAGTTTGCTCAAAATGCCTAAAAAAATCTAATTGGGGTAAAGGCTGGGCAACTACTCCTAATGCTGCTTTATTTTGGGCTAAAACTTTGACATTTAATGAGTTTCAAGAATTCCTTGCAAATGGTGGTAATTATAAAACTGCAACTCAAAATTGGATAAAAAAAAGAACAGCTAAAACTCAAGCTAAATCAGATAAAATTGTAGAAAACTCAAAGGAAAAATTGTCTAATATTGATAATAAGCAGGTAAATACTCATTCATTAGATGATGCTATGGCACAAAATGAAACTGAAAAGATCCAGAAAATGGATACTTCAGAAAAGGTTAAACAAGAACTTATTGCTGCTAAGGTATTCGATTTAACTTTCGTAAAGAAAGAGATTAAAGCTCTTCCAGAAGTATTAGATAATACTGAAACAATCAAATATGCTTGTTCAGGTGTCCTTGATGGTCATACTTGGCTAGTAGTATGTACCAACAAAAGAGTTATCTTTTTAAACAAGAATATGATTGTTGGAATGGATCAGAAAGAGATTCCTCTCGCTGTGATTAATGCAGTATCTTATAGCAAGCAATTTGTCTCTGGTACTGTATCAATCACTAATGGAGCTAATGTAACTGGAATTGAAAAAATTAACGCTGTGGCTGCTCCTATCATGGCTAAAACTATCAGAGAACAAATGGCTGCAATTAAGTCTCCTACTCAATCTCAGACAGTAGTTCAATCTACTCCAGATGTTCCTGATGAAATTAGAAAATATAAGCAACTTTTAGATGATGATATTATCACTCAAGAAGAATTTGATGCAAAAAAGAAAGAATTACTTAATCTTTAAAAGCACATATAGGAGACATAAATGAAAGTTAAATTTAAAGCAGTAATTACCTCTATAACAGCTACAGTAATTTTAGGTAGCTCTTTCCCCTTGATTCAAAAACATAGTTCACAAATTGTCGAAGCAAAGCAAAAATCTACCCATCATAAGAAAAAGGCTAAAACTAAAAAATCTAAAGATACCTTATTATCTAGAGCAAAAAAATTAAAGTATGGAATGAAGTTAACTACAGTCAAAAAAATTATGAAAGTGAAACCAACTGAAGAAAATGAAGACGGTTTTGTAACCCTTACATATGGTAATGATAAAGTTATTCTTGGCTTTGATGAACATAATAAACTATCTAATGCTCCTGCAGGCGCCCCTCAGATTGCAAAACAAGGAGAAAAATATGCTCGTCAACATATAAGAAATAAGGATTAAAATGGCACGAATAAGAAAACGGGGAAAGAAATGGACGGCAGAGGTATCATGGTACATTAATAACGAGCGACAGTATAAATCCAAAGGTGGGTTCGAAACTAAGCGAGACGCTCAAAAATGGGCTAATGAGATGGAAGTAGCTAAAGATGACGAACAAATCTCTAATAAAGACCCCATTTTTGCTGAATATTTTAAAATTTGGTACGAAACCTTTAAAATTACTGGTAAATCAAATAATACTAAAAGACGCTATGCTAGAATCTATGATCTAATTAAGTTAAATTTTCCTGACGTAAAAATCTCTAAAATGAATCGTCTTAAATATCAGAAATTTATAAACGATTACGGATCTAACCACGCTAAAGATACTGTAAAAAAAACGCATGGATCAATTAGATCATGCGTTAAAGATGCAATCAGCGAAGGAATTATAAGGAAGAACTTCACTGACAGAATTAATTTAGTTTGGAATGAAGAAAAAAATAGAAAAATTGATTATTTAAACTTTGCCCAAGTCCAATTGCTAGTTAAATCTCTTTTAAATGGCATTAAGCCATCTTATATAAGCAGATATATGCTTCTAACTATAATTTATACTGGAATGCGTCCGGGAGAAATCAGAGTGCTTACATGGCATGATATAGATTTTAAAAATCAGCAAATCCACATAACTAAGTCATGGGACTATGATAATAATAAAATTGTTAATTATGACTCAGACGAGATTAACAAGGAAACTAAAAATCGCTCTTCTACCCGTGTTATAGCTGTAGATCATAAGTTACTTGATATTCTACTCCAACTTAAAGAAAATGGAACTGAGAGACTATTTATTAACAATGATGGCACTATTCCAACATCAACTGCTGTGAATAAAGTTTTACGCAAACACTTAAAGAAACTAAATATCGAAAAAGAAGGTTTTCACTTCCATAGTTTGCGACATACACACGTTGCAATGCTACTTTTTAAAGGAGTGGATTTATATTCTATCAGTAAACGGTTAGGACACTCCAATATGAGTATAACTGCTTCCACTTATGCATATATGTTGGACGAACTAAAACAAAAATCAGACAAACAAATAATCAATATTTTGGACGAAATTTAGACCTTAGCGGTCAAATGGCGGTCAAGATAAAATAAAAAGCCTGTAGGATCAATACCTACAGGCTTTTATTAATGGAGATGAGGGGAATTGAACCCCTGTCCAAACGTATTTCGTCGTTAACATCTACGATCATAGTTATATTACTTAAAATTCGCTTTGATAAAACGCCATATAACAGGGCTAAACTATCAAAACTAACCTAAGAATCTTATTTCTAACTATTAAGGTAAGTAGTTAAACGTAGCTCGTTAAATGGTAAGACCCGTAGATAGACACGAGCAATCCATCTTTGGATCACGCAGGCTGACTAAGCAGCTACTGCGTAAGAATTTTCGTTATTTGCAGTTATAATTTAACTGTGACGTTTTTAACGTAGACGTGACCTACGAATCGCAGTCAACGCGAATCTACGCCTGTCGAATCCCAAAACATCCCCAGATGTTTCAATGATATCACAGTCCCTATTAAAATGCTATAACTTTGATTTTAACCTTATTTGTTTAACTTATCTAATTTTGCTAAACGAACAACATCACGTGCAATCATTAATTCTTCATTTGTTGGAACAATCATAGCAGTAATTTTTGAATTTGGTGTAGTAATCACACCCTCATGATTAGCTTTGTTGGCTTCTTCATCATATTCAAGACCAAGCCAAGTAAGACCATCCATAATTTGCTTTCTTACACTTGCATCATGTTCCCCAATGCCTGCTGTAAAGACTAAAACATCTAATCCGCCCATTTCAGTCATGTAGGCACCAATATAACGAACAATTCGATTAATGAATATATCTTTTGTAAGTTGAGCCTGCTTATCACCATTTTTGATAGCTTTTTCAATATCTCTCATATCTGGTGAAATTCCTGAAAGACCCAATAAACCAGATTCGGTATTCAACATCTTGATAACTTCGTTAAAACTAGTGATGTTTCCCTTTTTCATAATAAATTGAAGTAAAGAAGGATCTACATCACCACTTCTCGTACTCATCGTGATTCCTGCAACAGGACTAAATCCCATTGAAGTATCAAAAGATTTTCCATCTTTAATAGCAGTAACTGATGCACCACTACCCAAGTGACAAAGAACCATCTTCAAGTCCTCAACTGGTTTATTTAAAAGATCAGCGGTACGACGTGATACATAGCGTGCAGAAGTACCGTGTGCACCATATTTTCTAGCACGGAACTTTTCGTAATACTTATAAGGAACAGAATATAAGTATTGAACTGGATCTAATGATTGGTGAAATGACGTATCAAAAACAGCGACTTCTGGTACATTAGGCAAAACTTTCATGAAGGCATAAATACCATCTGCCTCAGCTGGGTTATGTAAAGGCGCATAGTCACTCATATTATAAATTTTCCAAAGATTATCTTCAGTAATTACTGTACTATCAGTAAATTCTTCTCCACCAGCAACTACACGGTGACCTACGCCCGCAATATCTTCTAAGGAATCAATAACATTATATTCTTTAAGCCAGCTAAGTAACTTTTGAACAGCTTCTTCTTGGTTAGCAATATCACTTTGTTCATCATGTTGACTGCCATCAGCTAAAGTCATAGTAAAAACAGAGCCTGGTAATCCTACCCGGTCAGCCATACCAGATGCAATTACTTCTTCATTATCAAGAGAAAATAATTTGTACTTAAATGATGAACTACCTGAATTTACTGCTAAAACTTTTTTCATATATATACCTCACATACTTATAAAATTAATCTTTATTTTTATGATACCAATCATTTAACTTCATATTAAATGCTACTAAAGATTCTGGTCCTTTTAGTGAATCTAATTTAGCTACCAGTACTTCCCGCTCCACAGCATGATCTCCATGATTTTGGAAAACTAAAATTGATTTTTGCTGAATTTGGTTTGAAAACATATTATCTGGCAAATCTACAATAGCTTGAATATTAACTTTTTTTGCTAACCAAGTCATGAATTCAGTAGAGCCTTTGCCAGTAAATAGTAATCGTGGTACCACTAAAAATGCAAAGCCATCTCTCTTAAGATTATTTACAAGTTGCTCAATAAACAAAGTATGGGCAAATGAATGTCCTTCTTTTGCATGATTTTCATAGCGTTGAGCATTATTATCTAGTGGATAGTAACCTACCGGTAGATCACTTAAGACAACATCAGCCTTTTCAATCATCCATGGATCTAATGCATCTTGGCAATACAAATCAATCTTTAAATCTTCAAGATGCGCACCAATATCAGCCAAGTCTAAGAGAGATTCCTCGTTATCAATTCCAATTAGATTGTAATTATTTTGAGAATGATTCTCTTGTATTAACTGTCTAATTACTGAATAAAGTAAGTTTCCAGTCCCAATAGCTGGATCAACTACAGTTTTTTTACCAGTAGGAACAATTTTTTGCCAAATCAAAGCAATTATTGTAGCAACTACTGAGGGGGTAGGCATTAAGTTATAGTCACTAGCATCTTGAGTAATTGCCTTTAAAGCTAATAAAGTAAATATCTGTACTTTCAATGCACGTGGCAAATTATCATAATCTAATTGACGATATTCTTCAGTCAATTCAGCTACAGTTTCCTTATCTGGAGCACCTGACTCAACTTTGATCTTTCCGTTTTCTAAATTATCAAAGGTTTCCGTCAATGCAGATGAAAAAGAAACATTAAGAGCCTTTTGTAAATGCTCAATAGCTGTCTGAAATTTTGGATACAATTCTTCTACTTTTTGCATTTTTCTTCCTTCTTTAATATTCCTTCTAATATTCTATAGGTATCCTCAAATACTAGCAAGCACTCCTTATTACTTAGAGAAATAATTTATTAAAGAAAGATTGCTTTCCATATTTTCAGTAAAAGTATGCTGGTACATTAACGTAAAAGTAATACAGATATTAATAAGCAGTAAACTACTAACCAAAGCACTCCCGTTTACTCGATTAACTCTTTTTTTCTTTCTCATCAACTGGATTCACTTCCTTTTTTTCTGGTAAATCTGTTTTAAAATACATTTCACTTTGTCTACCATCTTTTTCAGTTATCAGGATTGTAAATGAATCTTTTGACGTAGAACATCTAATTTTTTTAACTTTAAAAAGTAGAGGCATATGTCCACCCTCATCTGTCCGCATTCTTAAAGTATCATTTGAGCTCAAATCAATCACATATGTCTCGTAAGTCGGATCATTCTTCTTTTTATCAGAAAATTTTCTGAGAATAATTTTAGTTGGGTCTGATCCAGTTGTACTTACTTCAACATGCCCACTTTCTTTTAAAAAATTATTTACTTGTACATAACTATATGCAATTTCATTTATTCCACTTTTTTGATGATTAATTTTTCTAAGTGTATTTACGAGTCCAAAAAGTATTTGCGCACATAAAATCGTAACCGCAATTGCAAAAACTGCCTCTAATAAAGTAAAACCTTTTATTCTTTTCATTATTTTTACCTATGATAGACATGATCATGGACTAATAATGTTTTCTTATCACTATGTTTAAAAATATATTCAGCATAGGACTTATCTACTCTTTTTTCAATTTGTTTTTCCGTTTGCCTATTTTGCTTAAGTGTCAAGCCCAATAAAATCACTCCCAAACAAGCAATTGTAAATCCTAAACATGCTTCCCAGAAAATAAATCCTTTTATTTTTTTATTCTTCAACCATTCTTCCCCATGTCATTTGTATTTTTATTTTCTTTTCTTTCTTACCATTCTTAATGGTAATCGTCCGTGGTGAAATTGTTCCACGATTGCTAATGTAAAGATTATCAAAATTGTAAACCCTAATATGTTTATCTAAATAAACTTGCAAAACCTTATGAGGTTCCTTTATTTGAATCGAAGAATTATTATCAAAATATGACAAAAAATATGACTTCTTTTTTACTGTTGCTAGATGTAAATACTTATTAATGGTAGATTTCACTTGACGTGTACTATTATCTAAAACCACCTGCTCCTTGATATTCTTGACATAAAGCGTTGGCATCAAGACTAGAAGACAAACCACTGCTAATGTAACTACTGTTTCAATTAATGTAAATCCTCTCGTTTTTTTGAAAATCATTTTTGTGGTAATTTTTCATATCTTTCTTTTTGCTTTTGAGAAATATACTCTTTCTTTACAAGTTCTTCTAAGGAAGTTCCATCTCCATTATCTTCAGCAAGCTGTCTTTGTGTCTCAATTGTTGTTCTTAAAGCCTCATCAGTCTTACTCGTAGCTCTATCTTTTTGTTTGCTTAGTCCGGGCACAATCAGCAAAATTAGCATTGCAATGATCGCAATTACAATTACCATTTCTACTAAAGTAAATCCTTTTACTTGCTTATTTTTTATAATAAATTGTTTTAATTTTTTCATTTTATTTTTCCTCTACATAGTTTCCATTAAGTGATACATCGGCATTAATATCTTTAAATACATCCCTAAAATACAAATCCCAATAAAAATAAAGCATATCGGTTGGATATTGAGAATTAGGCTATTCAATTTTAGATTCAGTTCATAAAAAAGTGTCTTGCTAAGCAATAAGGCACGTTTTCCAATTTCCTTTCTAGTTGTTCCAGTTTCTAGAAGCATGACCAAATTATTAGGTATGAAAAATTCTTGCTCAATAATTTCTTTAATTTCAGTACCCTTTTCTAGTTGATCTTTTACTTTTACCCCGATAACTTGTTGTAATGACCTATCAGGTTGCATAGCAGTAAGTTGACAGATTTTTTGTAGTGAAAAACCATTAATTAATAAAACTGCTAAATCAGACACAACTAGATAATGAACATATAACCGTAAAACAGCTCCAATCATAGGTAAATTTGTTAGTTTTTTAAGAGCATAATAATCTTGTTTATTAAGTAATCTAATTGTTTTACTAATAAAAAATACTGCTGTAATAACCAAAAGTATCAGGCCACCAAGCATTACATTACTAGTCAAGTCATTATCAGACATTTCTGTTTTTAGAAATGTTTGCATACAAATTAGCAAAGTAACCATCATCCCAACCAAAAGCGCGGGATAGGCTAATTCTCCTTTTAACTTCTTTAATTGCTTATTCTTTAATCGAATAAGTTTACTCATTTGATCTAAGCAAGATAATAGATTTCCATCAATAACTGCTAGATTTATTTGGGCAGCTAGAGTGCTAGAAAATCCCACTTCCTGCAGTACGTCTCCCAACTGGCTTCCTTCTTCTACTCGCTGATTTACATAAAGAAGTTGACGAGAATTACCCCTCCAAATTTTTGGTAATAGTCTCAAACTAGCATTCAAGGAATATCCATTAATTAAAGCCTGCCTTAAATAATCAATAAAAATCAATTGGTCAGCACTATTTAACTTATCCTTCTTCAAAAAGTTGCTGAGTTTTTTCACTAATTTTTCCTCGTTTTACTAATTGATTTAAACTATTCTGCCAATCATGCAAATTACCACGTTTATCGTTATTAGTGATTGCTTGATTAAGCATTTCTCCATATCCAATATCCATTAAACAAGCAACATCATTTTTATCTTTTATAGGTAATAACCGTTGATAGGAAACCGCCGTTAAGCAATTACTCAGTTCATCTTTAGTAATACCTAATCCTTCAAGACGCGATATTGTTTGCAAAGCCGTCTTAGCATGAATAGTAGCTAAAACTAAATGTCCGCTCAGGGCAGCATTAATACTGATTTTTGCTGTTTCTTGATCTCGAATTTCACCAATAATTAAAATATCCGGTCTATGCCGTAAAGCTGCTTTCAACAAATCGGGATATGTAATCCCCGCAATTAGATTCACCTGCGTCTGTAAGAAGTCTGGATTCCACACTTCAACTGGATCTTCAATAGTCATTACAACTTTATTTTTTCCAATCACTTGCGCTAACTCATACATGGTTGAAGTTTTTCCCGATCCTGTTGGCCCACTTGTAACTATTAATCCACGTTGATTGGTAAGTTTTTTAATTAAATTAAACTGCTCCGGAAGAAAATAATTATTATTCTTTTCTCCATAAATCAACCTAACTACTAAAGATTCAGCTCCGGCAAATTCTCCAACACTAGAAAAACGTAAAAATATCTTTTTTCTTTTAAACTCGGTCTGATACGCTCCTACCTGGGGTCTACGCCGTTCAGAAATATCCATCTGTGCTTGAAACTTAAAATAATTTAAGAGCTCTCTTCCACCATGTCGACTTAACTCTTGAATTTTATCTAAACCCATTGCAGTTCGAATTTTTACCTCGTATCCATTGATAATAGGAAAGATAAAAATATCACTAGCATGTCTTTCAATCGCCTCTTCTAAAATTCTTTCCGACATCTCATTCACTCTTAATCCCTCCTTTACTCTATATTTATTAGTACGCAAAAAATCAAAATTATTTTTTATTATTCAAAATAATTTGCAAAAAAAATGGACTGACCTAAAGGTCAGTCCAAAAAAATAGACCTAAAATATAATTTTAGATCTATTTTGCGATAAATTATTATTCATCATCATCTGCAGCAGCAGTATATACATTAGAAACGTCATCGTTATCTTCTAATGCATCAATTAAATGAGCAAATTGCTCTTTCTTATCTGCTGGAACTGGAGTGGTGTTTTGTGGAATCATAGTTAATTCTGCATTAGCTAACTTATAGCCAGCTTTTTCCAATGCATCACGTACAGCAGTAAATTGCTTAGGATCAGTGTAGATTTCAAATGCATCATCACTAGTTTCCAAGTCGTCTCCACCAGCATCCATAACATCAAGCAAAACTTGATCTTCATCAGCGTCAGTAGTTGAACGATCAATTACAAGGTACCCCTTACGGTCAAACATGTAAGCAACAGAACCAGTTGCACCAAGAGAACCACCATTACGAGTAAAGGCAACACGAACATCAGAAGCAGTACGGTTCTTGTTATCAGTTAAAGCTTCAACTAAAACTGCAACACCACCTGGTGCATAACCTTCGTAGGTAATTTCATCATAATGTTCATCTGAATTACCTTCAGCCTTTTTAATAGCACGTTCAATGTTAGTCTTAGGCATGTTAGCTGCACGTGCTTTATCCATAACCATACGTAAAGTAGGATTTCCTGAAGGGTCAGGACCACCACTCTTTGCAGCCATATAAATTTCACGAGATAATTTTTGGAAAACTTTACCTCTCTTAGCGTCTTGCGCATTCTTGCGGCCTTGAATATTGTGCCATTTTGAATGTCCTGACATAAGAATCCTTCTTTCTTTTTATTTAATATAGTTAACCTTGTCAATCATAACGCACTAAAGGTTTAAATTCAATCTAGGAATTACTTTTTTCTGCACGATGTCTAAGCCAATAAACAAAAATACAAATTAAGATCGCTAAAAGTGCACCAGCTGAATCAAGCGCTACATCATGAACACTAGGGGTTCTGTCTCCAGTTAAATACTGGTGAAATTCGTCTAATCCGGCCAAACCAATGATACCTAGCCAAATAAATAAAGGACCACACCATTTCTTAAACAATCGATCTAATCCCAAACAAGCAAACAAACCCACTAAAAAATAAGATGAAAAGTGAGCAAACTTTCTCATGACAAACTGTGTCATCCCAGCTTCACCATTGTCCAAAACTGCATTATGCCATCGTCCACCATAATAAATATTCCAATTTCCTACTATTCTTTCAATAATTGGAAAATGACGATGTATAAATCCTGGTGACATCTCTTGCTCATGATAAGTCATTGAACTAGAAATAAACAATCCCAGTAATACAGCAATCATTAAACATACAAAAATAATTTCTCGCTTAGTTAACAAAGTTTTTTTCATTTTATAACTTTCCTACTTTCAAGCTCTTCAGCAACTAAAGTAATTATTTTCTTAGCTATTTCTACTTTAGTTGTCTCTGCGATATTTTCATTTGCTTTATCTTTTCTTAATACCGTAACCTTATCCCTATCGCTTCCAAATACTCCCTGACTAACATTATTGGCTACAATCATATCTGCATTTTTATTTTTCAACTTTTTAGTCGCATTTTCGAGTAAATCATTTGTTTCAGCTGCAAAACCAACCACAACTTGCTGTTCTTGCTTTAAACTCCCCATTGTTTTTAAGATATCAGGAGTTTCTTTTAAATAAATTTTTAGTTTATCTCCTTGATCTTGCTTTTTAATTTTATGATCTATGTAGTTCACTGGCTCATAATCCGCTACAGCAGCCGCCATAATTAAAGCATCCGCAGTAGAAAAAGCTTTCTTCACAGCTGCAAGCATTTCTTCAGTCGTCTCTACATGAATAACCGTCATTTTTGATGACTCAGGAACAGGAACTGAAACATGTCCTACAATCAAAACAACTTCTGCACCAGCCCTAAGAGCTGCATTTGCTAAGGCCAGTCCCATCTTTCCACTAGAGCGATTCCCTAAATAACGAACAGGATCAAGTGGGGAGACAGTTCCGCCAGCAGTAATTACAACTTTTTTACCAGCTAATTCATCATTTACTTGAAGAGATGAGTTTACCCAGTTCATGATTGCTGCTGGTTCAGGCATTCTTCCCTTACCATTATATCCTTCAGCTAAACGGCCAGTATCAGGATCCATTACAAAGATTCCATCTTGCTTTAATTGCTGTAAGTTTCTTTGAAATGCAGGATTACTCCACATATGGCTATTCATTGCCGGAATAACATATTTAGGTGCAGCAGTTGCTAAAAACGTTGTACTTGCAGCATCATCTGCTATCCCATTGGCTATTTTTGCAATAAAGTTAGCTGTTGCCGGAACTACAACCGCAATATCAGTCCAGTCGGCCAATTCAATATGCTGGATCTTATCAGCTCTATTCTCCTTCCAGAGATCAGTTAATACTGGATGCTTCGTTAAAGCAGCTAAAGTTTGTGTTCCAATCAAATGAACTGCCTCTTCGGTCATCGCTACTCTTACTTCATGTCCTTCTTTTTGAAAATCACGTACAACACTAATTGCCTTATATGCAGCAATACTACCCGTGATATATATTGTAGCTTTCATTTTTTATCAACCTTAATTCATAATTTCTTTCTACTATAACACAAGCTTACTAAGTCGAATTACTAAAAATAAATTAGCAAATTAAAAAATATTAGTAAATTCTGCTATGATTTATATTGAATGCAGATCTAAACAACATAATTCGAAAGGATAAATATATAGAATGAGAAAACATTATCAAAAGATTTTTGCTTTCTTTTTTGCAATTAGTAGTCTTGTTTTAATTCTTACTGGCTGCTCAAAAAAAGAAAATTCATCAAATAAAATTTCTATCGTAACAAGTACTAATGTTTATGCCGATATCGCACAAAATGTCTTAGGAAAATATGGTAAAGCAACTGCTATTATTACTAACAGTGCTACTGATCCACATGACTTTGAACCCACAACTGCAGACGCAAAAAAAGTTCAAAATGCAAAAATTGTTGTTGCTAACGGTTTGGGCTATGATTCTTGGCTTCCTAAGCTTGCTAAATCAACTAATAAGTCTGCTGTTTTAGTTGGCGAAGATTTAATGAATCTAAAAAATGGCGCAAATCCGCATATTTGGTTTGATTTAAACATGCCTAAAAAATATGTTAACTATTTAGTTGAGCGACTCTCTAAAATAGACAAAAAACATGCAGCTTACTACAAAGAAAATGGGAAGGAATATCTTGCAAAAATCAATAAGATACAAAAAATTGCAGATTCTATTGATGGTGCAAAACAAAAGCCAGTATATGTCAGCGAGCCAGTGTTTGACTATGCCTTAAATGCTACTCACTTTAAGATTGGTGATAAAGCTTTTGAAGAAGCAATTGAAAATGAAACAGATCCAAGTGCCAAAATTATTCATCAAATGAACCAAACAATTAATAATCGTGGAATTTCTTTCTTTGTTAAAAATTCTCAAGTAAGCAGTTTAACTGTTAATAATTTTGTAAAAAGAGCTAAGTCAAAAAATATTCCAATCTTGCAAGTTCGTGAAACCATCCCCAACAATACAAGTTACATAAAATGGATGACAGAAAATTATCAGAATTTAGCAAATATTAATAAAAAACTAGACTAAGTTAGTTTATTAAAAAGAGGGCCTCTAATACGAGACCCTCTTTTTTACTTTAAAATATCTTTTAACTTTATATTAAATTGCTGTGGAATTTCCGCCATAATTACATGTCCCGTCGGTGACATAATAAAGCTATTTATTCGGCTATTCTTTTGTTCAAGCTTCTTTTCATATCCCTCTCGATAATAAGGACTTTCCTTTGCAACAAAAAAAGTAGTTGGAATTGTTGTTTTTTCTAAAACTCTTCGCCAATCTAATGACATATGATTTTCAAGCAAATCTACATTATCTTTTCTATTAAATGGATTGGCTTTCTTGGCCTTCATTAACTTAGCATACACATTATCATCCAAGCCATTATATGTTTCATGAACCCGTGGCCTTTCTTGGCATTTTTTTAAATAATTTTCTTTTGTATAATCCATAAAGCCATATTTCCAATTTTCATCATTAAGCATTTTAGGTGACTGATCTATTAACAATGCTTGTTTAACCAGCTTTGGATTATTTTTCATTAAACAAAAGATGATAGAAGCGCCCATTGAATGTCCCATAAAAATAGCTTGTTTGATTTTCAAAAATGATGTCAATTCATTCAAATCTTGTGTCAAACGTTCGATAGTATGACCTTTTTCTGTTCGTTGGCTTTTTCCCATATTTCTGTGATCATAAGTTAAAACTTGATACCCTAATTTATTTAAAAATGGGACTTGTGCTGACCATATTTCTTGATAGGCTCCAAAGCCGTTAACCAAAACAATAGTTTTTCCTTTTCCCGTTAACTGGTAATTAATTTCTACATTATCACTTGTCTTAAATAGCATTTTTATTCCTGCTCCTGCTTAATTTTAATAAATAGACAGCCTACAGCCGCAATAATTGCGGTAATTAAAGCTTGTGTTAATCCACTGCTTAGGCTTACATTAATTCCGCTATACACACTTTCATGCAGCGAACTCGTGGCAATCTGGGCTGCATAAGATAAAACACCATATGATCCAATAGCCGCAATTAAAAGTGGAATAAGGGCTACTTTTTTTCCAAACAAAGCTAAAGCCATTGCCAAAATATATAGTCCAATCAACAAGAAGTAAATTAAATGATAAATCTCAGCAGCCTGTTTTACCGAATCAGAATTTTGCCTCAACTGTTCATTTACCAATTGTAATATGACTTGATTAAAAACTTGCTCCTGCTGCGTATCATTCTTTAAATTCAGATCAACATCCGTTAACTTATCATTAGCCAAATAATTGGTGCTTAATTGATTTAATCCTTGATAAGATGTCTTTAATTCGATATTTTTAGGCAACTGCGACAAGAGTGTATCTTCAATACCTGAATCTTGCAGAAAACTAACACCCATTTGTAAATCACTATTATTTGCTTGATCAACCACCTTATTAATAGAACTTTTTACTAAGCCGGCTGTGCTGTCTACTTTTAATTCTACGGGACTAGTTAAAGTTAAACTCAATGATATATAGATGAGCCCAACTACAACCAATCTCCAAATCCATTTTACAAATTTCAATTTTTTCTCCTAATGAAAATTTTAAGATTATTTTTTACACTTAATAAAGTAAATCCATAGATTTTTTAGTGCTATATAATAAAAGTGTAACAAATATCAAAGGAGTTCAGCATGATTGATGAAAAACTAAAAGAATTTTTCAATAAATTTCCTCATATTAAAGAAAATAAGCCTTTACAAAATACTTTAAGTAAAAAAATTAAAAACTTAATAAAAAAAGAAATTCAGCATGGTGCCAGTCAATTTGAAGCAGAACAAAAAGCACTTTTAAATTTAACGGATCTTGATACCATGCTTTCTCAACTAAAATCTTTAGAAGAAAATGACTATGTAAAATATAATGATTTTTTCGCCAAAATTTTCGATTCAAAACTAGTCAATGAACTAAAGATAAAATTAAATCAAATTGATGAAATTCATCTTAACTATCGCTTGGGTGATATTTTAGTTTTACCAACCAATTCTTCCCAACTAATCGTACATGACTTTATGTCTCGCGATATTAAAAACCTACACTCAACAGTTGAAAAAGTTGGAAATGTTTTAAAAATTACCCAAGGCCCTCGCAAACTAGTTGGTATTTTTAAAAATAAAACTTTGCTATTTTTACCTAAAGAGTTCACTGGTTTTCTAACTATTCGCAGTCAAAGTGGGGATGTCTATATTAATAAGATTTCTAATTATTGTATGGTAGATGTAACTGCGGTTTCAGGAGATTTTCTATTAGCTCACTCTACTCTTAAACGAGTACAAGCAGACTTAAAATCCGGAGACATTGTCATTTCTAATACTTCCGCTAATGTCTTTCATGTTAATGGTCACTCAGGAATGCTGGACAGTAATGATGTGAATGCAAAAGAAGAAATATCTTATCACACAATCAGTGGAAATATGGAATTAGAAAATATTAATACTAAAAATTTTTTTGTGGATACTAAAAGTGGCAAGATCGCCGTAAATGGGCTTACAAGTGAGAATATAGATTTAGTAACCGATACCGGATTAATGCTTCTAAATAATCTTACTGGAGGTGGTAATATTAAATCTGATATGGGGAAAATTAACTTATCACTGGCTGAAAAGTCTAAATTTAATTTATCAATTCAAAGTAAAGTTGGTAATATATCGGTTAATGTCCCACCGGCAATATTTTTCAAATTCAAAATTAATACCAAAAAAATTGGTCCAACTGATTTTCCTCTTGATGCCATTATTTACGGAAACGATGATTACGATAAAATTGAAGGCTATGTTGGTAAGGAAGATTCAACTAATTTAATTGATATTTCAAGCAAAGTAGGAAAAGTTTCGATTAAAAATCAAAATTAATAACTATCAAAAAAAGAATGTATCGGAATCTGATACATTCTTTTTTATTGAGATCTAAATCAAAGTATCTACTTTATATCCTAAAAATACTAAAATTAAGCCACCACCATATGATAGCAATGCATATAGGGTGAATACACTGTAATTACGATCTCGCCAATGAGACAGCAATTCAACGTTTAACGTTGAAAATGTTGTATAACCGCCTAATACTCCTGTTCCAATCAAAGCATAGATAAAGGGTGAGAATTTACGAGAAAAAATAAATCCCAATAAAAATGCTCCTGTAAGATTTATTAATAGCGTTGCGTACGGAAATTTCTCAGACCAATGTTTTTTACCATAGTTAGTAATGCCATATCTTAAAATTGCTCCCCAAATAGCTCCGAATCCGGCTGTTAAAACTGTTATCATGCTTTTTCTGCCAACTTTCTACCTGTTCTTTTACCTACTAACATTCCCAAATAAGCAAATAAAAAACCAATAAAGATCGAACTAAAGAAATAAATAGTTGCTTGACTATTCATCCCACTTTCTAATTGCTTAAGAGTATCTAAATTAAAACTTGAAAAAGTAGTAAAGGAACCAACAAATCCTGTACTTAGTCCAGTAACTAGCCAATCTCTTCCTTCTCGGTATTCAACAAAAAAATAAGTAAAAAATGCTAATAAAAAGCAGCCGATAATATTAGCAGTCAAAGTTCCAGTCTGTGACCAGATTAAATTTAAATAGGCTCGCAGTCCACCTCCAAAAAAAGCAAAAATCCCTACACTTAAATAATTTTTCAATCGTCTATTCATTAAAAACCAGCCTTCTTAATGCATACGCTATTCCGTCTTCATTATTTGTTTTAGTTATAAAATTAGCACGCTTTTTTATCTCAGAAACCGCGTTTCCCATAGCTACTTTATAGAATACCGGCACATCAAACATAGAAATATCATTAGTTTGATCACCAAAAATCATTACTTCATCTTCTTTTAAATTTAGTTTTTTAGCTAACTCTTTTAACGCATTTCCTTTAGATGCATGCTTAGAATTAATCTCAATCAAAGTTTCATCTGAAGTTGAGACATTATATCTTTCAAATACTTCCTCTGATAAATTCCCATAAATATTCTTCATTTCAGCTGGAGATCCTGAAAACATTGCCTTAGTAAATTTAATATCTTCTGAAATATCTTTTAGTTCAGAAACCTCTATTGGCATTCTTGTTAGCCAACTTTCACGTGATAGATAATAGTTAATAAAATGATCTAATGTAATAAACTTATCTCTTACTTCAATATGAAAATTTGCTTGTAATTTATCAGCAATCTTTTCAAAAAAGATAAAATCATTATAGCTTAACAGTTCTTCAACGATTGCTTTTCCTTGAGAATTTAACACTAAAGCTCCATTAAATGCAACCACATACTGAGTAGAATCCTTTAAGTCCAATTCATTAAGATAGTCCTTAATACCTGGAAATGGTCTACCTGAGCAAGGAACTATTTTTATTCCCATCTTTGATGCCTTTTGAAGTGCTTGCTTGGTTTTAACACTTATTTCTTGTTTATCATTTAATAATGTTCCATCAAGATCTACAGCAATTAATTTTATATTCATTAGCTTTTCTCCTTATGTAATCGGTTACTCTCCTTTCTATTATACAAAAAATGCATAAAAAAAGACGACACTACCTCCCTGTTGATCCAAGAAAGTAGGCGTCGTCAGATATTAATCGGTTAAATTGGTGAACACCATCACCATATTAAATTTTAAATAAAGCCAAAAATAATTAGTTTTTAGTTTGAACCCATTTCTTCTTCAACAACCTTAGCAACTTCTTCACAGTACTTGTCAGCTAATTCTTGTGTTGGAGCTTCAGTCATTACACGAAGCAAACTTTGAGTTCCAGATGGACGAACAAAAATACGTCCTTCATCACTTAATTCTTTTTCAACCTTTTCAATGGCTTCAGTAATGCGTTTATGTTCTTTCCAGTCTTTTTTATTTTCAACAGGAACATTAA
This sequence comes from Lactobacillus johnsonii, assembly GCF_014058685.1. Classification (NCBI taxonomy): domain Bacteria; kingdom Bacillati; phylum Bacillota; class Bacilli; order Lactobacillales; family Lactobacillaceae; genus Lactobacillus; species Lactobacillus johnsonii. Next base: position 1,342,146 of record NZ_CP059055.1, read on the forward strand.
TTAAACGTTGTGGGTATTCTTTAAAGTCACTCAATAATTCACTGAGGGATTTACCGGTATCCTTCATTACATATAATAAATGTAATCCCGTAAGCATCCCATCACCTGTGTTGTGGTAGTCGCTAATAATAACGTGACCTGATTGTTCTCCACCAAGATTATAACCATTAGCTCTCATTTCTTCTGAAACATAACGGTCACCAACTTGTGTTCTTATATTTTTAAGACCACGTCTTTCCAAAGCCTTTGTAAAACCAAGGTTACTCATTACAGTTGTAACAATTGTATCTTTCTTTAAGCGACCATGATCAGCAAGATATGAGCCAATAACGTACATAATGTGATCACCGTCAACTTCGTTCCCATTTTCATCGACAGCAATACAACGATCAGCATCCCCATCAAATGCTAAACCTAATTGAGCACCTTGTTTTACAACTTCTTCTTGTAATTTCTTAGTATGAGTTGCGCCCACATGATCATTAATGTTTAAACCGTCTGGATGAGTTGCAATGGTAGTAAAGTCAACCCCCATATCAGCAAATAATCTTGAAATCAAAGCACTAGCAGCTCCATTAGCGCCATCTACAACAACTTTAATTCCACTTAATTCTTCTGGTAAAGTATTTTCAATAAATTGTAAGTACTTAGAAGCTCCTTCATGGTAATTTGTTACAGTTCCTAAACCTTCTGCAGAAGGACGTGGAAGCTTATCTTCAGGTGCATCAATCAATTTTTCAATTTCTTCTTCTTTAGCATCAGATAATTTTAAACCATCACTACCAAAGAATTTAATTCCATTATCTTCAACCGGATTATGTGAAGCTGAAATTTGAACACCAGCATCTGCACCTTGTGCACGTACTAAGTAAGAAAGACCAGGAGTAGTAATTACACCAACTTCTAAAACTTCAATTCCGACGGAAAGCAAACCAGAAATCAATGCATACTCTAACATTTGTCCAGAAATACGTGTATCACGAGAAACTAATACCTTAGCTCTTTCTCCATCCTTTTTATCCTTAGTAAGAACGTATCCTCCATCACGACCTAATTTAAAAGCCATCTCTGGAGTTAAGCCAGCATTAGCAACCCCCCGTACACCATCTGTTCCAAAATATTTAAGCATAATTTTTAACAACCTTTCCTTGTTTTATTCTTTTTTAGCAGTAGTATCAGTTACTTTTATATGAACTGGTATCACTGATGGTGATGCCTTAACAACGCCATCTGGCAATTTAAGTGCGACATTTTTCGTAATGTCATGGTTAATACCGCTTAAATCAACCTTTAAAGGAAGAGACGTTATTTTCTTGAGCGTATTTTCATCACCATATATCTCAATATTTTCTTCCTTTGCAGTTAAAGAATAAACATGAGTCGAAGATTCATTCTTCGAAGTTACATTTATTTTAACCTTCTTCTTAGATAAGCTAATTGGGATAGTAATATATGCCGTTACTGGATCCATAACGACGTTAAGCTGATGTCCATCTTTATCAAGTGCTACCAGCATTTCTTCACGTTCAAATGTGCTGTCTATTCCCTTTGGTAAATTTGCCCGAGCTACTACTCGATCAACTTGGTTAACTTCGCTTTTAGCTCCAGTAATATTAACTACTTCTGGATCACTTTTAGCAGTTCCAAGATTATACCCATGAGCTACAGCACTCTTATTATACTCTATTTGTACAGGAAGAGTACGAGATTTTCTCTTTTGAATATTTACGCGTACTTTACTTGGGCTAATATTATAAGTTAATTGACTACTTAAACCATTTACCTTAATTGGTACAGTATGCTCTCCTGTTTTTAAATGGCTTAAATCAATGTAGACACGGAAGTTTTGAGTATTAATAGTAGATGTAACTAAAGCATTCGATCCCTCTAAAGTTAAATTTACTTTTTCAGGATATCCCGTTACATAGTACTTATCCGTATTAACTGAAACTTGTAAGGGTACCTTAATTACCTGGGTTTTAGTTGCAGTTTTTAAGGTTTCTTCACGTCGGCCTTGAGTAACATAACCTTGCTGATTAGATGCTACATAAACAGCTAATAAAATAGCCAAAATCAAAGCAATAATTCGATAGAACCAAGGTTTATCAAAAAACTTTTTCATTTTTTATTTGACCCCCAATTCCAAACATGATTTACAATTCTTTGATACCACTTTGGCTTTTCTTCTTCCTCTTTTGGAACTAATTGAGCATTTAAATATTTCAAATATTCTTCTCTAGTTAGATCAAGCATAAACTGGCTATTACGAGTAATAGTTACTCCACCGGTTTCCTCTGAAACAACGATAGTAATTGCATCGGTAACTTCTGAGATACCAACAGCTGCACGGTGACGTGTCCCAAGTTTTTTAGGAATCATACTATTATCAGAAAGAGGTAAATAAGCTGCAGCAACTGCTATTCGATTATTGCGAATAATTACGGCACCATCGTGCAATGGCGTATTAGGTATAAAAATGTTGATTAATAATTCACCAGTGATATCAGCATCAATTGGAATACCGGTTTCAATATAGTCCTCTAGTCCTGTATTTTGTTGAATCGTGATCAAAGCACCAATTCTTCTTTTTGACATATACTGAATTGCTTTATCTAATTCTCCGATCATCTTTTCAGCAGCTTGCTTTTCAGTCATTGTAGTCCCACCAAAAATTGGTGATCTACCTAAATGCTCTAAGCCACGCCTAATTTCTGGCTGGAAAATAACAATTATTCCAATTACTGACCAAGAAAGAATTTGATCGACAAAATACGTTAACGTATGTAAATGTAACAACCCAGCTACAATTCTGACCAGAATAATTAATGATATCCCTTTAACTAATTGAACTGCTTTGGTCCCTCTTACCAACATAATTAACCGGTAAATAATGTACCATACAATTAAAATATCAATAATATTCATCAGGTTTTGCCAGGTAAATATTTGCTCAATATTAAACTTCATTGCCACCCTCCTAAAATTTAATTATATCTAAACCAAGCTCTTATCGACCATACATTTTAAATTCGAGAAATAGATCATTATATTCTTGAATTTTCTTTGGACCTAAGTCTTGATAAACTTGTAAATTTTTCATTGCTTGTTTACTTGGATAAAATTGTTTATCGTTTTTTATTTCCTTTGGTAATAATTCTTGAGCTTTTACATTAGGGGTTGCATACCCGATATACTCTGCATTCTGAGCAGCATTTTTAGGATCAAGCATAAAATTAATAAAAGCATAAGCACCTTTTTTATTCTTTACGGTCCTAGGAATGACAAAATTATCAAACCATAAGTTTGAGCCTTCAGGTGGCACTACATAATGTAAGTGTTTATTATCGTTTAGCATTGTACGAGCCTCGCCAGACCACGTTACTCCAACAGCAGCTTCATTTTGAATCATATACATTTTTAATTCATCTGAAATAATTGCTTTTACATTGGGGCCGAGACCGTCCAACTTTGTTTTTGCTAATTTTAGATCTAAGGAATTAGTAGTATTCAAAGACTTTCCCATAGACGCTAAAGAGAGTCCCATAATATCTCTAGCAGAATCAACTAATAAAATATTATGCCGATAATCCTTGGACCAGAGATCATTCCAATGCTTTATTTGCCCAGGTTTTACAAATTTATCATTATATACAATCCCTAACGTTCCCCAAAAATACGGAACAGAGTAGGTATTTTTGGGATCAAAAGAGTGATGTAAAAACTCACTCCCAATATTTTTGTAATTTGGAATTTTCTTAGTGTCAATTTTATCAAGTAAGTTAGCTTTACGCATTTTTGAAATCATGTAGTCTGAAGGGACGCAAATATCGTATGCAGTACCACCTTGTTTTATCTTCGTGTACATTGCTTCATTAGAATCAAATGTTTCATAAATTACATGATATCCAGTTTGTTTTTCAAATTTCTTGATTAGCTTGGGGTCAATATAATCACCCCAATTATAGATAATCAAATTTTTATTATTAGTGCTAACACCATTATTATTTAATTGTTTAGCCCCAGCTTCTAAGCCAAAACAAACCAATAGAATAGTCACAATTCCAATTAACAGCTTCTTCATTGTGCACGCCCCTTACCAATATGGGTTTTATGATTAGTAATTACATAATAAATAAGTACTAAAATCATTACAAAAATAAACATCACAGTACTCAAGGCATTGATTTCTAGGTTAATTCCTTGGCGCGCACGTGAATAAATTTCTACTGACAATGTTGAAAAACCATTTCCTGTCACAAAAAAAGTAACTGCAAAATCATCTAAGGAATAAGTCAAAGCCATAAAAAAGCCAGCTAAAATTCCTGGTGTAATAGCCGGAATCATTACCTTGCTATAAACTTGCCAAGTGGATGCACCTAAATCTCGAGCAGCATCTACTAAAGAATAATCAAATTCTTTTAAGCGGGGCAAAACCATTAATACAACAATTGGAATTGAAAAAGCAATGTGGCTTAATAAAACAGATCCAAAACCTAAGCCAATCCCTAAAAAAGTAAAGAAGATTAAAAAACTCGCCCCGATAATTACATCTGGTGATACCATCAAAACATTATTTAAGGCTAGCAAAGTTTTTCGTCCTTTTTTATTTTTAGTCTGACTAATTGCAATTGCTCCAAAAGTACCAATTATAGTGGCAATTAAACTAGATAAGAGTGCTAGTAAAATTGTTTCTAGAAAAATGGCTAATAGCCTATTATCATTAAAAAGATCCTGATAATGACTTAAAGTAAACTTTTCAAAATGATCCATATTATGACCACTTGAGAAAGAATAAAATATTAAATAAAAAATGGGTAAATATATCAAAACCAGAACAAAAGCAAAATAGATTCGGGACCATTTTATTTTTTTCATAGTTTGATCTCCTTTTTATGATGATGATCTGATGAGGTAAAGAGCATAACAATCACCATTAACACTATTAATACCACACCAATTGTCGAACCCATTGACCAATTCATAGTCGTCATAAAGTATTCTTCAATCGCAGTACCAAGGGTAATTACTCGATTTCCTCCAATTAACCTAGTTAGCATAAATAAAGAAAGTGAAGGTATGAATACTGCTTGAATTCCTGACTCAACTCCAGATTTTGAAAGTGGCCATAAAACCTTAATAAATGTTTGCCATTTACTTGCGCCTAAATCATAAGCTGCTTGAATTACAGCAGGATTAATATCACAAATTGCATTATAAATTGGCAAAATCATAAATGGAATTTCGATATAAGCTGCAACAAAAATAAAGGCAAAATCAGTAAACAAAATATTTGCAGGTGCTATTCCAAAAAGGCGTAGAAAATTATTCAATAGTCCATGCTTACTAAAAATGCCAATAAATGCGTAAGCTTTCAAAAGCAAGTTAATCCAAGTAGGCAAAATAATCAATAACAGCCAAAATTGTTGGTTTTTCATTTGGCTTAAAATATAGGCAATTGGATAAGAAATTAGCAGCGTAATTAAGGTAATTAAGAATGCATACCAAAATGAATTTAGAGTCATTCTTAAAAAAGTACCATTAACAAAAAATTGCTGAAAATTCTTTAAGGTAAAGCCATCATCCCCTTTAAATGCATTAATTGTAATCAAAATAATCGGAGCGATAACAAATAAGCTAAGCCATAGAATATAAGGAATGAGAAAAAACAATTTACTTTTTTTCATATCTTACTCCTCTCCTTCATATGCCTCTAAACGCTTATCAAATTCAGCTTCACTTTCGCCAAAACGCATAACATGAATATCTTCAGGATCAAAATATACTCCTACTTCCTTACCAATTTTAGTTGGATTAGTGGAGTGAATTAACCATTCATTTTCGTCACTATCAATGGCCTTAATTTCAAAATGATCCCCTAAAAAGAGCTGACTTTCAACCACAACTCTTAGTTTTCCATGTTCAATATCAGTGATATCTAAATCTTCCGGTCTTAAAACGACCTCTACCTTTTCACCAGGTTTAATACCTGCATCAGCACATTCAAAACGATGATTTCCAAATTCCACTTCATAATCCTTAATCATCCGTCCACTTAAGATATTAGAATCGCCAATAAAGCGAGCAACAAAGTCATTAACTGGTTCATCATAAATATCAACCGGACTACCACTTTGTTGAATTTTCCCTTCATTTAAAACAAAAATTTCATCACTCATTGCTAGAGCCTCCTCTTGATCATGAGTAACAAAAATAAAAGTAATCCCCAGCTTTTTTTGAATTTCACGTAATTCAAATTGCATATCTTTTCTTAAACGTTTGTCTAAGGCAGATAAAGATTCATCTAAAAGTAGCACCTTTGGTTGATTAACAATTGCTCTGGCAATTGCAACTCGTTGCTGCTGTCCACCACTTAATTCAGAAATTTCTCGGTTTGCAAAGCCATCCAATTGAACCATGTGTAAAGCTTCTTTAACAGCTAATTTTATTTCTTGCTTATCCTTTTTCTTGATCTGTAAACCGAATGCCACATTTTCAAAAACATTCATATGAGGAAACAAAGCATAATTTTGAAAAACAGTATTAATTTTTCTTTTAGCAGCATCTAAATTAGTAATATCTTGTCCATCAAAAAAAACTTGTCCACTCGTTGGTTCGCTAAATCCAGCAATTATTCTTAAAATAGTAGTTTTCCCAGAACCTGATGGTCCTAATAAAGAATAAAATTTTCCCGATTCAATCGTTAAATTAATGTCCTTTAGTGCTACAAAACCATCATCATATTCCTTACGAACATGCTTTAATTTAATAATATCGCTCAATTTTTTCTCACCATCTATTTCATAAAAAAAGCTACAAGCCGTTACTTGTAGCGTTGTACTAGTATCTAATCTTTTTCTTTTCCAATAATTCTTACTTCAGTTTGTAAATCAATACCAAAGTCTTTTTTTATTGTTTTTTGAATTAAATGAATTAAATCTAAATAATCAGTAGCTGTAGCACCGCCAACATTAACGATAAAGCCAGCATGCTTCATTGAATCTTCTGCTCCACCGATTCTTTTACCTTGCAGACCTGCTTTAATAATCATTGGTCCTACGAAATGTCCTGCTGGACGTTTAAAAACACTTCCACAAGAAGGATATTCTAGTGGTTGTTTTGCTCTGCGTAAACCATTAAAATATTCCATCTTTGCTTTGATAGCCCACTTATCTCCTGGCTCAAGACCAAAAGTAGCACTCACAACAATATCTCCAGTTTCTTGAACCACGGAGTGGCGATAGCCGAATTCCATTTCATCATGTGTGTAAGTCTTAAATTCACCAGCACGAGTTAAGACACGAACAGACTTAATAACAAATTCTGTTTCACCGCCATAGGCGCCCGCATTCATAAAGACTGCTCCTCCTACACTACCAGGAATACCAGCCGCAAATTCTAGACCGCTTAGACCAGCTTCACATGCTGCTTCAGATGTATCAATAATTCTTGCCCCAGCATCCGCTGTAACAGTTGCCTCATCTTTATTTGCAACAATTGTGTCCATTTTTGTCAAAATCAAAACTAAACCAGAAATACCACCATCTCTAATGATCAAGTTAGAAGCATTTCCAATAACAGTTAAGGGAATCTTATTCTCTTTAACTGTATCTACCAATAGTTCTAGCTCATTTAAATTTTTAGGAAAAGCAAGATACTGCGCAGGTCCTCCCGTCTTAGTAAACGTAAAACGGCTCAATGGAATATTTTCTTGAATATCGATCCCCTGTTTTTTTAAATCCATTAGTTGCATTTTTATCTCTCTTTTCCTTAAATAATCATCTCTTTAATCATACCGCATTAAATGGATAGTTTTCTACCTTAAGTGTTATACTAAAAAGAAAAATAATGTTTTATTTCAGAGGATAAAAATGAACTTTACTGCAATGGATTTTGAAACGGCAAATAGTCATCCTGAAAGTGCCTGTTCTCTTGCTTTAGTTATGGTTAGAAATAATGAAATTGTCGATCGTTTTTATACAGTTATCAATCCGCAAATGCCTTTTGATGGACGAAATATAAGAATTCATGGCATTACAGCTGAAGATGTAAAAAATGCACCAACAATGGCTGAAGTTTGGCCAAAAATTAGAAAATTATATCAACCAGGAATGTTAGTAGCTGCCCATAACGCTCGCTTTGATTGCCGCGTAATGGAGAAATCACTGGCTCGCTATAATATTCCAGCCCCCCATTACTTTGCAATTGATACTTTAGCAACTAGTAAGGCGTTCGAACCCGATCTTCCTAACCACAAGCTAGATACAGTGTCAGACGCTTTAAATATTAACCTATGGCATCACCACAACGCTTTAAGTGATAGTGAAGCTTGTGCAGGTATTTTAATTGAGGAAAATAAACGTGTTGGAGATGATCCAATCAAAAAAATGGTTAAGCCTATCTAAGCTTAACCATTTTTTATTATTCAAAATATTTTTTTATTTCTGACAACCAAAGCTTGTTTCTTTCTCCGACAGCTTTAAATTCAACTATTCGCTTGGTAGAATCCCATGAATCATCTACACGCTTAATCGATAATTCAAGATAATCGTTAGGTAAGTCTTCAATAATAAATTGTGGCCATTCGATTACGACCAACCCATCTTCAGCTAGATATCCAGGCATATCAATACTTGATAAGTCTCCATCTTCTAGCCGGTACATATCCATGTGGAAAAATGGTCTCTTACCTTCCCGATATTCTCTAACAATTGTAAAAGTGGGACTTTTAACAGGTCGTTTAATTCCCAAAGCTCTTGCAATTCCTTTAGTTAATGTAGTTTTTCCGGCACCCAAATCACCAGATAAGAGCAATAAATCATGACCCTTACTACTTTTACCAATTGCCTTACCTAACTTTTGCATCTGTTCATCAGAATTTATTTCTAATGAGTTCATTTTATTTCTCCATATTAGCTTGAGCAGCAGTTAAAATAGCTAATAAATATACATCTTCCGTCTTGCATCCACGTGACAAATCGTTAATTGGAGCAGCAAGACCTTGCAATACAGGACCAATTGCGCTAAATCCACCTAAACGTTCTGCCACTTTATAAGAAATATTACCAGATTGTAGTTCTGGGAAAATAAACACATTTGCGTGTCCAGCAACTGCAGAACCTGGGGCTTTTGCTTCTCCAACACGAGGAACAATTGCAGCGTCAAATTGTAATTCTCCATCACAAATTAATTCTGGATATTTTTGGTGTACTAACTCAGTCGCTTCTTGCACCTTAGTTACCATTGGGCCCTTTGCTGATCCCTTAGTTGAAAAGCTAAGCATTGCAATTTTAGGCTCAAGACCAATCATTTCAGCTGTTTTACTTGATTGATAAGCAATTTCAGCTAGAGTTTCACTATCTGGATCAATATTAATAGCACAATCAGCAAAAATATACTTTTCATCTCCGCGTTCCATGATCATAGCTCCTGAGACACGGCTCATACCTTTTTTAGTCTTAATAATTTGAAGAGCTGGACGCACAGTATTAGCAGTAGAGTGAGTAGCTCCTGAAACCATCCCATCGGCTTTTCCTTCATATACTAACATTGTGCCAAAGTAAGAAACATCTTGTAGAATTTTCTTTGCTTCTGCTAAAGTATTCTTTCCTTTTCTTAACTCAACAAAGTCTTGACACATTTTTTCAAAATCAGGGTAAACTGCCGGATTAATAATTTCAATTGAGCCTAGATCAACATTCAAGCTTTGAGCAGTCTTTATTACCTCATCAGGCTTTCCCAGTAAAAGTGGTTTAACAATACCTTCTTTTTCGAGGCGAACAGCAGCTTTTATTATTCTGTCATCGTTTCCTTCCGGAAAAACAATTACTTTCTTTGATTCTTCTGCTTTTTTCTTAAGTGAGTCAAATACTTTCATAACAAATTAAGCCTTTCTTTTTTTATTTATAGATAATATTTTACAATTTCAAAGCTTTTTCTCAAAACAAAAACTATGCCATATCTGCTGGGTTTACTTCTTGTGGTAATTGCCAATCAATTGGACTTTCACCAAATTTAATCAAAGCATCATTACATCTAGAAAACGGACGTGAGCCGAAAAAGCCACGATCTGCTGAAAAAGGACTAGGGTGGGGAGATTTGATAATTACATTCTTTCCCTCATCAATTAAAGGAATTTTATTTTGTGCAAATTTTCCCCACAAAATGAAGACAACTTTTCCTCGGTCACTTAGCGCCTTAATGGCTGTGTCCGTAATTAGTTCCCATCCTTTACCTCGGTGCCCATTAGCATTTCCATATGGTACAGTCAAAACTGCATTTAACAGTAATACTCCTTGATCTGCCCATTTTTTAAGGTAGCCATGATTTACTGGAACTGCACCCACATCATCATATAGTTCTTTATAAATATTTTTTAAAGATGGAGGCAATGGCACTCCTGGATTAACACTAAAGCTCATCCCAGTAGCTTGACCTGGATTATGATATGGATCTTGTCCTAAAATTACAACTTTCGTATCTGCAAAACTTGTTAATTTAAAAGCAGTAAAAATATGATACATATCGGGAAATATCTGTTTCGTTTGATATTCTTCCTTTAAAAAATCACGTAATTCTTGATACTTTTCACTTTCAAAAGCTGGTGCTAAAACTTCATCCCAATCATTTCCAATTAATTTTTTCATACTTATTCTATCCTCTTGTCTCTCTAAGAAATCCAAGTTCATGATATCATATAGATAAAAGATTGGAGGACTTAAAATGATTAAACTTATTGCAAGTGACATGGACGGCACGTTGTTAAATAAACAAATGCAAATTTCATCTGAAAATATTGCTGCTATAAAAGAAGCACAAGCAAAAGGCGTTGAATTTTTAGTTGCAACAGGTCGGGCGCCTTCCGAATCTCAGGGCATACTTGCTAAAGCCGGACTTCATACCGGATTCATTAATTTGAATGGTGCAATGGTCTTTAATACTGCTGGCAAACTAATTGTAAATGAACCAATTCCTAAAGACCAAAGTATTAAGATCAATAAATTACTCAAATATTCTGGTTTTTACTTTGAAATAGTTGCTGCAGATAATGTTTATTCAGATTCTCGTTTGCGCAGAATTGCTAACTTTTCTGATCTATTAGTTGATCTCAACAAAAAATTAACTTTTAAAAAGGCAGTTTCTTTTGCTGCTGGCTCAGATGAAATCATGAGAATTAAATATGTTTCTGACTTTAAAGATTTGCTTGAAAAACCAGACTTTGAAGCCATGAAATTTGTTGCTTTTCATCCTGATGGCCCTAAAGTATTTAAACATATTCGTGAAGAAATCGGAAAAATGGGTAATTTAATTGTCACTGCGAGTTCTTCTACTAATATCGAAATTAACAATATTAAAGCTCAAAAAGGGATTGCTTTAATGGATTATGCTCGCTTGCAAGGCTACCAACCAAATGAAGTAATGGCCATTGGCGACAATCTTAATGATGAATCAATGATTCGCATGGCTGGCGTAGGTGTAGCAATGGAAAATGCTGCGCCTGAAATCAAGAAAATTGCTAACTTTATTACTAAAAGTAACAATGATAATGGAGTTGCATACGCAATTCGTCATTTTTGTAAATAAACATAATTTTTCTAAAGGCAGATGAAATTATGCGTTATACTGTCCAACTTACACATGGTCAAACTTGTGGTCAAATTCCAGTAAAAAATGATCAGGGTGAAATAGTTTATATCTTAAAAGGTAATCTTAATGAATTTAACCAACCAATCATTTTAACTGATATTAACCATAATGAAATTGGTCGACTTTATTTAGACTCTAACCATCTTTTAGCAAGTTATAGTGTTGATGTAGTCAATCATTCTCTAGTCAAAGTAAAAAAATTTAATAGTCGTTTTACTAATTTATTCTATATTACTCGGTTAAATTATTGGATCAAAGGAAGTTTAAAACAAGGAAGATACGGATTTTACTCAGGTATTAAAAAAGTGGCTAGCGTTTCTTCACTAGTCACTGACATGGGGCTTACCTGGAGCTGTGATATCTCACGTCCTGAAGACGTCCCCTTTATTATTTTAATTAGTTTGCTTTTTACACAGTGGCATACTAAACCACTATTTTTGCCAACTTTTAATTTTCAAAATCAAATTAATGCACTTTCTTAATCACAGTTTAAATAATAATGTGAGAAATTAAACACTTGATATTGATGAGAACAAACGTGCTTTTGAAAATCAATTAATTCAATAATGATTGCTAAATCTTCCAATAAATAACTATAACTTTTATTGCAGCTATGACTAATCCAAAAACAAATTCGATCATAGAGGATATTAGTCAATTGTTTAAGGATGAGCTCTGAAAAACTTCCTCGCTTGTAAACATATGAGTGAATATATTGAAAAAAATGTTTCCTCATCTTTTCACACATACAGTTTTCTTCACTGAAATTATATGCATTATAGAAATATTGTTTATGTTTTTGAATATAGCTACATAAACTATTAAGAATTTGTCTTAAACTATTCTTTTCATTTTTACGTAATTCTTTTTTCAGCTCTAGTAAAATACAAGCTTCAATACAGTTATTTATTTTTCCATATCGTAAATAGAAAGTTCTTCTACTAATTCCTGCTTCAAGACAAAGTTTAGAAATATTTATTTTCTTTAGGTCTGGTTGAGATAACATATCATGTAAAGCTATTTGAACTCGTTGTAATTCATCCAGCATTTCATTCTAATTTCCTTTCTAATTAAACTATGATCACTCTCCAATCTTACATAGTTTTATTACTTTAACAGGTTTTTAAAGGGTATGCAACATTAATAATGTAATTAGTGTTATTTTTAAATATTTCTTTAAATTTAATAACCGCAAATTGCAATAATAAATTGAACACTTTTAGTTAAGCTGCTTGATAGATTAGATCTAATTCTCTTTCAAAGATTTCATCTGGTGTATGATAGGCCAGTATCTTTCTTGGCAAAGAATTGCACCAGGTTTCAATATTAATGATGTCTTGTAAAGAATAGTTAGCTATTGCTTCTCCCTTAGGAATGAATCTGCGAATAAGACCATTGTGTCTTTCAACTGTTCCCTTATCACAAGAAGTGTAAGGATGGGCATAGTAAACCAGTGTATTGGATACTTTTTCTAGGTTGGAAAGATCTGCAAACTCTGAGCCATTATCAGTGGTAATGGTTTTAAAAATATCATTCCAATGTTCGCTGTATTGCCTTTGGAGTTCTTTAAAGGCCTGCATGACACTGACAGAAGTCTTGTCAGGAATACGAAGAATTAAAAACTCACGACTCATACGCTCAGATAAGGTTAGCAGTACCTCATCATCTTTGCTCTTATGTCCGAGAACTAAATCGCATTCCCAATGACCGAATTCATTACGTTTATTGATCTCTTTAGGACGTTCTTCAATGCTTCTGCCAAGTTTTTTCTTATTTTTGCGAATACGATGAAGCTTAGTATTGCGTTTAAGCTTCTCTGGCAAGTCGTAATTATAAATTCCTAATAAGCCTTGATCAACGTAATTATAAAGAGTTTTGGTGCAGACAACATCGCTGCTAGCGAATTCGCCAACAGCAGTAGCACGATTACTGCACACATCAAGCGACCAGCCATCTTTAAAAAAATGCTTGTGGACATAGCGCATGAATTGAGCTTTCCTGAGAAAGTCTGATTTGCGCCCACAATTTTTACGATGAGCTTTATATGCATCATGCCCTTGAGTAGCCTTATATTTTTTGACTTTACCATGATACAGTTTTACAGTGCCACGCTTAACCTCATAGCTGATAGTAGAAGGAGAACAGTTAAGTTCACGGGCAATTGCACGCAAAGAATAGCCATCTTTCAAACGCAATTGAATAATAACTCGCTCTTCAAATGATAAATGCTTGCCTTTAACGTGCTGGTTCATGGTAGAATGTAAAGAGTCCATTTTGACCTCCAATAGAAAGTTTTTGTGGTTATTAACATTCTATCAAACAGGTCCGAATGGACTTTTTATTTTTTATCAAGTGTTCAATTTAATTTTACAATCAGCGTAAATTTAATAACAAAAAGAGAATCAATCTTTCTTTAGTGATTGATTCTCTTTTATTTTAATTAACTTTTTTAATCATATGGTCATACATACGATCCCCGATCGTCATGGTAGAAGTCGTTTTAAAGCCCATATAATCGTACAAGCGAGCAGCTCTAGGATTATCTTGATCAACATTCAAGCTTATCTTTTTATATCCATTTTGGCGTGCTATCTCAGGGGCGATTTTAATTAATTTCTGTCCAATTCCTTTCCCCCAATGTTTTGGAGAAACAGCAATAGCATCCAGATACCATTCATGCGGGAGTGCTTCTTTATCTGAAAAAATAACTGCATCAAGAGGTAATCCAACTTTCGGATATGCACTTTTTAATGAGATATCAATCAAACCTTGATCATCATAACCATACATTACTATTAAACCAATTGGTCGATCTAAATCATCGGTTTCTACCCACATACGATTATGTGAGTAACGATAATGAGGAGAATAAAAGCCATGTTTCATTAAATCATAAAACTGACTCTCTGGAAGAGCTTTAATAGTATCCATATCCATCTCGTCAAAGATTTGTTTTAAAATTGGATAAACTAAAGGAAAATCAGTTAATTTTGCCTTTCTAATCATTTAATTCACCTACTAAATCCCATACTTACGATGAATTTCACGGTCTTGATCACGCTTTTTAATAGTTTGGCGTTTATCATATTGCTTCTTACCTTGTCCTACTCCAATTAAAACCTTAGCAAATCCATGTTTTAAATATACTTTTAAAGGAATAATTGCCATCCCTTGTTGAGCTTGAATTCCAGCTAAACGAGCGATTTCTTTCTTATGAAGCAATAAGCGCCGTGAGCGTAAAGGATCATGATTATAGCGATTACCTTCTTTATATTCACTAATATGAACATTTTCTAAAAAAGCAGATCCATTAATAATTTGAACATATCCGTCCCGTAAATTAATTCTACGTGCACGAATTGATTTAATCTCCGTTCCAGTTAATGCAATTCCGGCTTCAAGAGTTTCCTTAATAAAATAATCATGACTTGCTTTTTTATTTTGAGCAATCAAATTATCTGCTTTTTGTTTCATCGTTTTCTTCCTAATTATTTTTTATTGGACTTGACAGCTGTTGTTTTGCGATGACGAATCTTAAAATTATGGCCATTATTTACGTGAGAAGTATTGTTATTTCTCTTGTTTCCACCATTTTTACGTCCTTTATCAAAGCTACGTTTTCCACGATTATTACTTCTTTGAGGACGCTTTGGGGCATTCGGATCATAAATTTCAAAGTCTAATTGATGTTGTTCCACATCAGCTCTAATCAACTTAACTTTTATTGGCATCCCAATCTTAAACTGCTTATGTGAATTACGTCCAGTTAAGGTTAATGATTTTTCATCAAAATTATAGTAGTCATCGTTTAAATTAGAAATATGAATTAAACCTTCAACAGTATTTGGCAATTGAATAAACATTCCGAAACTTGTTACTGAGGAAACAATTGCATCAAATGTTTGACCAACTTTATCAGCCATAAACTCAGTCATCTTGAGATCGTTCACACTTCGTTCAGTATCAATTGATTTTCTTTCTTGTGTTGAAGTTTGTTCAGCAACATCTGGAAGTTGAGCCTTAAAGTGCTTTTGAATATCTTGATCCATATTTTCATTTGCATATTCATGAATCATACGGTGGACCATTAAATCAGAATAGCGACGAATTGGGGAAGTAAAGTGAGTATAGTACTTAGCTGCTAACCCAAAGTGACCCAGTGGTTCAGGAGAATAATGTGCTTGCTTTAAGCTACGAAGCATCATCATTTGAACAACAGCTTCTTCAGGTGTACCCTCGGTTTTAGCTACAATCTTTTGCAAATCCTTTGGCTTTACATCATTTGGATCAGCCTTTACGTTTAGTCCAAATGCACTTACAAACTCAAAGAATGATTGCATTTTTTCTTGATCTGGAGTTTCATGTACACGATAAAGGAAAGGTGTATGTTTCTTATAGTAGTCTTCGGCAACAGTTTCATTTGCCATCAACATAAAGGATTCAATCATCTTTTCAGCAGTTCCACGTTCATGAAGAACAATATCTGTTGGCTTACCCTTATCATCAACTACAATTTTTGCTTCTGGTTCTTCAAAATCAATAGCCCCACGTTGGTGACGTTTTTTATACAAAATATTATGTAAATCGGCCATTTCATGAAGCATTGGGGCTGCATCTGCATACTTTTGCTCTAACTTTTCATGATTATTTGGATCAAGAACTTTATTAACATTATTGTAAGTTAAACGTCCATGTGACTTCATAACTGATGGATAAATTCTATATCCAACACGTTTACCTTCTGGGGTAATTTCCATATCACATGATAGAACTAAACGTTCTACACCTTCATTAAGAGAACAAATACCATTTGATAATCTAAATGGAAGCATTGGGATAACACGATCAACTAAATATGTACTGTTACCACGAGCAAAAGCTTCTTTATCTAGCGGTGTGCCTTCTTTTACATAATGAGATACATCAGCTATATGTACTCCTAAGTGATAGTTACCATTAGGGAGTTTCCAAACTACGACTGCATCATCAAAGTCTTTAGAATCGTCACCGTCAATTGTTACAGCTGGTTGATCGGTAATATCAACCCGTTTACTTTTTTCTTCTTCAGTTACATGATCAGGAATGTTATTTGCTTGATCCATTGCTTCTTCAGGCCAATCAGTCCGAATATCATTATCAACAACAATTGACATGATATCAACACCAGGATCATTCTTATTACCGATTGTGAGAAGTGCTACACCCTGCATTTCATCTGGTTGATCTTCATCAGGATATTTAGTAATAGAAATTTTAACCATATCACCCATTTGTGGCTTAACACCATTATCAGTGATATTAATTTTATATTTCTTTAATTTTCTATTTTCACTAACAACATAACCGTAAAATCCACTTGATTTCACTACTTCATCAGAGTATGGATGAAATTCTCCAACTAAAGTTTCTACACCACGTTCAGTAATTTCTTCAATTTTACCTTCTGGACCTTTGCCATTCCATGGATTAGCACCAGCAATAATTTTTACCTTAACGCGGTCCCCATCAATAGCAAATTTAGTATTATGTTTATCAATAAAGGCATCTTCCATGCTTTCATCATCAAATCTGACAAAACCAAATCCTTTATCATTTGCCTTAAAGGTACCTTCAGCAACAGTGTTTAATTGATTCAACTGGTACTTTCCCTGACCATCAGTTACAATCTTTTTACTATGCTCTAAAAAAGTTAAAGCTTTAACCAAATCAGGAAAATTCAATCTTTGGCTACGACTAAGATCATTTTCAAGTTGATCCACATCATATTGTTCTTGAGGATTATGTCTAAATGTTTCATAAACATCAGCTAAAACTCGTTCATTCTGTGTCATTATATAAATTGCCTCAATTTCTTTATAAAATAAGTTAAGTTAAAAGAAATTAAAAAAGCCCTCCTGTGACCAGAAGGCTTTTTTTACTTGGATGAAAGTACTGCCAAGATCAAAGCAAGAGCAAAAAAGAGAACCAATAATACAGCGGTAATCCTTTCCATTAATGCTTCAAATCCACGCTTCTTTGTCTGGCCGCCAAATACTGCACCGCCGGACAATGCGTTTAAGGCATCTTGTTGCTTTTGCGGCTGCATCAACGTAGCAATAATAATTAAAAAGCTAACAATGATGAGTAGCGTCATGACGATATTATACAAAGCGCTGCCTCCATTACCTAAATTTCTTACTGTACTGATTTTACCATATTTAGCCAATGAATGCTAAAAGAAAAAGGGAGTCACCTAAAGCAACGTCCCTTTTTCTTTTATTTCAACTATTAATTAAAATTGTTTGTGTAAGTTGTAGAAACTGTGAATTCCTTTGTATTGAGCAGTTGAACCCAAAGCTTCTTCAATTCTCATTAATTGGTTGTACTTAGCAATTCGATCAGTTCTTGACATTGAACCAGTCTTAATTTGACCAGCATTAGTTGCAACAACTAAATCAGCAATTGTAGTATCTTCAGTTTCACCAGAACGGTGAGAAACAACAGCAGTGTAGCCTGCTTCCTTAGCCATTTCAATAGCTTCAAAAGTTTCAGTCAAAGTACCGATTTGGTTAAGCTTAATTAAGATTGAGTTAGCAACACCCATCTTAATACCCTTTTCAAGGTAGTTAGTGTTAGTTACGAATAAATCGTCACCAACGATTTGTACCTTATCACCTAAACGTTCAGTGAAGACTTTCCAACCTTCCCAATCGTTTTCGTCCAAAGGATCTTCAATGGAAATAACTGGGTATTTGTCAACGATGTCTTCCATAAGTGAAGTCCATTCTTCAGCAGTGTATTCACGGCCGTCAGCAACAGTCACATACTTCTTAGTATCCTTGTTGTAGAATTCAGAAGCTGCACAGTCAAATGCAATAGAAATATCTTGACCAGGCTTGTAGCCAGCACGTTGAATAGCTTCAACTAAAATTTCAAATGGTTCTTCGTTGTTCTTCAAGTTTGGTGCAAAACCACCTTCGTCACCTACAGCAGTTGATTCACCACGTTCTTGAAGCAAGCTCTTCAAAGTATGGAAAGTTTCTGCACCCATACGAACAGCTTCATGAAGAGACTTAGCACCAACTGGCATAATCATGAATTCTTGGATATCAACGTTGTTATCGGCGTGCTTACCACCGTTAATAACATTCATCATTGGAGTTGGTAAAACATGAGCGTTTGGTCCACCTAAGTATTCGTATAAAGGTAAACCTAATTCATCAGCTGCAGCACGTGCACTTGCTAATGAAACAGCCAACATAGCGTTAGCACCTAAACGACCCTTGTTTGGAGTACCGTCAAGGTCAATCATAGTTTGGTCAATTAAACGTTGATCAGTTACATCTAAGCCAATAACAGCTTTTGCAATTTCACCATTAACGTTTTCAACAGCAGTTAAAACACCTTGACCAAGAAAACGAGACTTGTCACCATCACGTAATTCTACTGCTTCATGTTCACCAGTAGAAGCACCAGATGGTACGATAGCACGACCAAAGCCACCTAATTCAGTGTAAACTTCAGCTTCAACAGTTGGATTACCACGAGAGTCAAGAACTTCACGTGCGTGAATATCAGTAATAACAGACATGGAGATTCTCCTTTTTTCTTCTAATTCCGTTTAAATAAATTGTTAATTAATCTTGGTAGTTTACCAATGCTAAGAATGATTCTGGATCAAGAGAAGCACCACCAACTAAACCACCATCAATGTCAGGCTTAGACATTAATTCTTTTACGTTAGCTGGTTTTACTGAACCACCGTATTGGATACGAACGTTTTCAGCAGTTTCTTCATTGTACAAGTCTTTTACAGTTTCACGAATAGTCTTGCACATTTCTTCAGCTTGATCAGCAGAAGCAGTCTTACCAGTACCGATAGCCCAAATTGGTTCGTAAGCAATAACAAGTTTAGAAACTTGTTCTGCAGTTAAGCCATCTAAAGCAGCTTTAATTTGAGCTACTACCCATTCATCTTGCTTGTTAGCTTCACGAGTTTCAAGAGATTCACCACAGCAAATGATTGGAGTTACGCCATTAGCAAATAAAGCCTTAGCTTTCTTGTTAATGTCTTCATCAGTTTCGTGGAAGTAACCACGACGTTCTGAGTGACCAATAATACAGTAGTCAATACCCATTTCATTCAAAACTTTAGGTGAAGTTTCACCAGTAAAGGCACCTTCAACTTCAAAGTATGCATTTTCTGCACCAGTATGTAAGTTTGAGCCTTCAGCAGTCTTCTTTAAAACATAAAGATCAACTGCAGGTGCAGCAATAACTGATTCAACTTTACTTGGATCTGGCAACTTACCCTTAACTGCATTAACAAATTCAATGGTTTGTTCAGGGTTCATGTGTAATTTCCAGTTACCAGCAATAATTGGTGTACGCATTAAAAATTCCTCCTAATTTTACTTGTCAGAAACACAAGCGATTCCTGGTAATTCTTTACCTTCAAGGTAGTTAAGTGAAGCACCACCACCAGTAGAAATGTGGCTGATCTTAGGAGCGATTCCTAATTGCTTAGCAGCAGCAGTTGAGTCACCACCACCAATAATAGTTACGGCATCCTTTAAGTCAGCTAATGCACGACCAACTTCCAAAGTACCTTCTGCGTAATTTGGCATTTCGAATGCACCCATAGGTCCGTTCCATACAACAGTCTTAGCATCCTTTAAGATGTCTCTGAATTTTTCAACAGTCTTAGGACCGATGTCAAGACCCATTTCGTTGTCAGGAATATCATCACCAACAATTTCGTGAGGAGCATCATTTGAGAATTCAGTAGCAGCAACGTTATCAACTGGAAGAACGATCTTGTCGCCAGCCTTTTCAAGCAAGCTCTTAGCAAGTTCTACCTTGTCAGCTTCAAATAATGATTTACCAATCTTGTGACCTTGTGCAGCTAAGAAAGTATAAGCCATACCACCACCGATTAAAATGTGATCTGACTTAGGAATTAAGTTTTCAATAACACCAATCTTATCTGATACTTTTGCACCACCAAGAATAGTTACAAATGGGTGAACTGGGTTTTCAACAGCATCACCTAAGAACTTAATTTCCTTTTCAAGTAAGTAACCAGCTGCTGCAGGCTTACCAGCCTTCTTCATAGCAGTTGCAATACCAACGTTTGAAGCGTGACTTCTGTGAGCAGTACCAAATGCATCGTTTACAAATACATCACCAAGACTTGCCCAGTATTCGCCAAGCTTTGGATCGTTCTTAGATTCACGCTTACCAAAGTCGTTGTCAATATCTTGGAATCTAGTGTTTTCAAGAACAACAACGTCGCCATCCTTCATGTTGTCGATAGCTTCTTCTACTTCTTTACCCTCGTTTTCTGGTACAAAAGTTACAGGCTTTTCTAATAATTCACTTAAACGTTCTGCTACTGGACGTAATGACAATTCTTTCTTGTCAGCATCTGACTTAACACGACCCAAGTGGCTAAGCAAAATTGCTTTACCACCGTGATCAATGATGTATTTAATAGTTGGTAATGCAGCAACAATACGGTTGTCGTCACCAATAACACCATTCTTAATTGGAACATTGAAGTCAACACGAACTAAAACTTTTTTACCTTTAAGATCAAGGTCTGAAACGATTAATTTAGCCATTTAAACTAATTTACCTCCGATAGATTATTTGAAAAAAGGCGGAGGAAGTAATTCCCTCCGCCTTCTCTCGTCTGCTTACTTAAAATCAGTAATTAATAATTAATGATTAAAGAGTAGCAAATTTCAATAAAGTACGAACCATTTGGCAAGTGAATGAGTATTCGTTGTCGTACCAAGCAACAGTCTTAACTAATTGCTTGTCACCTGCAGTAGTTACCATAGTTTGAGTTGGGTCAAAGATTGAACCAGCAGTCATACCTAAAACGTCGCTAGAAACGATGTTGTGGTCGTTGTATGCAAATGAAGGACTTTCGTACTTCTTAACTGCTTCGTTAACTTCGTCAGCAGTTACATCCTTGCTTAAGATTGAAACTAATTCAGTTACAGAACCATCTGGAACTGGAACACGTTGTGCGTGACCGTTCAACTTACCGTTCAATTCTGGAACAACAAGACCAATAGCCTTAGCAGCACCAGTTGAGTGAGGAATAATGTTGATAGCTGCAGCACGTGCAGAACGTAAGTTACCACCACGTACAGGACCATCTAAAAGCATTTGAGTTGAAGTGTAAGCGTGGATAGTAGTCATAGTACCAACTTCAATGCCGAATTCTTTTTGTAAAGCATTAACCATTGGTGCTAATGAGTTAGTAGTACATGAACCAGCTGAAACAATCTTGTCATCAGCAGTCAAAGTATCATCGTTTACGCCGTAAACAATGGTCTTCAAGTCTGAACCTGCAGGTGCAGAAATTAATACACGCTTTGCACCAGCCTTAAGGTGAGCTTCTGACTTAGCTTTGCTAGTGTAGAAACCAGTACATTCAAGAACAAAGTCAACGCCATCGTTCTTAACCCAAGGAATGTTTTGTGCTTGTGGTTCAGCGTAAACACGGTACTTCTTACCGTCAACTACGATTGAGTCATCAGTTGCTGAAACTTCGTGGTTGAAAGTACCATGAGTTGAGTCGTACTTAAGTAAGTGAGCTAAAAGTGCTGGAGTAGTCAAGTCGTTGATTGCAACAACTTCAATATCTGAAGACTTTTCGCCTAGATCCATAATACGACGGAATGCTAAACGACCAATACGGCCGAAACCGTTAATACCAATTTTAACTGTCATATCCTATATTCCTCCTTAGGAAATATGTAAGTAACAATTTATTTTAAACGGGAATTACTTCCCCTTTAAAACCAAGTTTGAGGCTCCTTCATCCGTGATTAACCACGTTTGTTTAGGAGCATGATGCATGTAAGCTACAATTGCAGAAGCTTTACTAGCCCCAGCAGCAATTGCAAATACATGAGGTATTTTATCTAAGTCTTCTAATTGAAGACCGATCCGTGGGATACGTTTTACAAGTCTACCTTGTTGGTCAAAGAAATACCCAAAACATTCGGCCACAGCTCCATCATTTCGAAGCTTGGAACTAGTCATTACATCTAAGCCACGTCTTTTTGACATGACATCTGCTCTACCAATTCCATGTATCACCATATCACTATTATAAATGTTTGAAATCGCATTCGCAATATCTGTATCTTGAAGCAATAAAGTCAAAGCCTCAGATGAAACATTTTCAGGTAAATATAGCCCTTTATGCTTTCCACCTGTCTCAGAAGCCATCATCTGAGCAACAGTATTACTCTGGATTTCAACGCTTTCTCCAACTGCTCCTCTTCCGGGAACAAATAACAAATCCCGATAGCGGCTTAATTTAGGAGAAAGATGATGGGCTACTCCCGCCACAGTAGTACCACCTAAAACGGTAATAATACTTTTTCCTAATGGTAAAAGTAAATCAAGCGCAGAGTTAAGTTGTTCACCCATTAAGTCAACAACGCGCTCTTGTCGATCCATGTCACCAGGAACAATAATAGCTCGATCGATCCCTAATTTTTGTGCCAATTCAATTTCAGTTTGACTAGCGTTAAACAAACGATCGATTAAAGGAGCAGCTTCCTTTAAAGTTCTCTTTCCTTTATCAGTTAATTCCATACCGTAGCTCTGGATATTAATGAGTCCTAACTGCCGCAAATAATCAGTTTCAGTTCGCACATTGCGCTCGCTTAATCCTAATTTTTTAGCAACAACTCTTCGCCCAACTGGAGCTAACAGCGAAATCTGTTCAAGAACAAGAAAACGTTGCCGAATTATTTTTAAAACATCAGGAACTAAGCTTTGCAACAAGGTTAAATCCGAGTCCATTGCTCGCTCCCTCTATTGGGTCAAAAGCGATACCGCCATATGACGGTAAGCGACCCAAAAAGCTTAAAAATATTAGAGAGACGCGAATTAACTATATTTCAATTCACATTTCTCTCTCGACAGTTTTTAGTATAGCAATATCTTTTTTTAAATTCAAGATATATCATTCAGAATAATTAATTTGTACTTTCTACATTTTCTGATATACTTATTTTAGTTTGTCGTGCCCTTAGTGTAATGGATCGCACGTAAGATTCCGGTTCTTAAAATCTGAGTTCGACTCTCAGGGGGCGCATAAAAGGAACTAGCGTATGCTGGCTCCTTTTTTTGTATCATTTAATTACTCGGTTTATTTAGAAATAGCCTATCATTTGTAAGCATTTTCGTTATAATTAAAATCGGTATTAATTATGTACATAGACAGAAAGGTTATTTTATGATCGAAGAAGAAAAAAAGTCTGATGCCAAAAAAATGCTTTGGCCTACACTGGCAATGATGGCATTTTCAACTGTTTGGGGCTTTGGCAATGTTGTAAATGGTTATGTTTACTTCGATGGTACTAAGATCGTTTTCAGCTGGGTTCTAATGTTTTTACTCTATTTTGTTCCCTATGCATTAATGGTTGGAGAATTAGGCGCTACCTTTAAAAATGCAAATGGTGGTGTCTCATCTTGGGTTAATGCGACCATGGGTGCAAAATGGGCATATTATGCCGGATGGACCTATTGGGCTTGTCACGTCGTTTATATTTCCAGTAAAGGTACCGGCGGCTTAAGAGCGATGGCTTGGGGAATTTTTGGAAATACCAAATGGTATGATGGTCTCCCAACGGCCTGGACTCAACTTGCTACTTTAGTTGTTTTCCTATTTTTCTGCTGGGTCACTAGTAAAGGAATTCCTGTTCTTAAAAGTTTAGCCACTATTGCTGGATCATCAATGTTTATCATGTCTATTTTGTTTATAATTATGATGTTTGCTGCTCCAGCAATTAACCCTCACGCAGGATATTATTCAATTAACTTTAATTGGAAAAGTTTAATGCCAACATTCAATCTTAAGTATTTAACTTCTCTTTCAATTCTAGTTTTTGCCGTTGGTGGATGTGAAAAAATATCTCCCTATGTAAATAAAGTTAAAGACCCTTCAAAAAACTTCCCGAAAGCAATGATGGCTCTTGCTATTATGGTTATGATTTCTGCTATTTTAGGAACATTTGCCATGGCTTTGATGTTTGATCCTAAGATTGTTAACAATAATTTAAATGAATATATTTCAAACGGTGCTTATATGGCATTCCAGCGTTTGGGTGAATATTACCATGTTGGTGGCTTGTTTATGTATATCTATTCATGGTGTAACGTTATTGGACAATTTTCTACCTTAGTTATTAGTATCGATGCTCCACTTAGAATGTTATTAGGTAGTAAAGAAGCTAAAAACTTCATCCCTAAGAAACTCCTTAAAGTTAATAAACATGGAGCATATATCAACGGCATTTGGATGGTCGTTATCCTTTCCGGTGGTTTAATTGCAGCTCAAGCTTTACTACCAGATGCACAAGCTGTTATGGCACAATTAGTTAAGTTAAATTCTACTACAATGCCAATGCGCTATTTATGGGTATTTGCAGCTTATATTGCTCTTAGAAAACATCAAACAAAATTTGATACTTCTTATCAAATGACAAAAAATCAAGGTCTTGCGTATACTGCCGGAATTTGGTGTTTCATTGTAACAGCTGCATGTTGTATTTTAGGAATTTACTCTCCTGATCCATTTACACTTTTCCTTAATATTATTACTCCAATTATCTTGATCGCTTTAGGATTGATTTTACCAGCAATCAAGAAAAAAGAAGATGGTAATAATCCACTAATGGATTAATTACAAATGGCCGATATAAAAAATATATCGGTCATTTTTTCTACATAAAATTAAGCTCGATCAGTTGACATGATTAAAAGTAAGTGATTTAATTAGCACTGTACTTATTAGAGTGCTAATTTTGTTTAGGAGGTAAAATTAATGCTCGTACCTACAGTTATTGAACAAACTGCACGTGGTGAACGTGCTTACGACATTTATTCAAGATTATTAAAAGATAGAATCATTATGCTTAGTGGTGAAATTAATGACCAAATGGCTAATTCCATCATTGCTCAACTTTTATTCTTAGATGCACAAGATAACACTAAAGATATTTCTCTTTACATTAATTCTCCAGGTGGTGTTATTACCTCTGGATTAGCAATTATGGATACAATGAACTTTATCAAATCAGACGTATCTACAATTGCCATTGGTATGGCTGCTTCTATGGCTTCCATCCTTTTAACTAGTGGAACTAAGGGTAAACGTTTTGCATTACCAAACTCAACAGTTCTTATTCACCAACCGTTAGGTGGTGCACAAGGTCAACAAACTGACATTCAAATTGCAGCTAATGAAATTTTAAAGAGTCGTAAAAAACTTAACCAAATTTTACATGAAACCACTGGTCAACCTCTTGATAAGATCCTTAAGGATACTGAACGCGACAATTACTTGTCTGCTGAAGAAGCTAAAGACTATGGTTTAATCGATGAAATTTTGGTAAACCAAAAGAAAGACTAGTTTATTTATTCAGACAAAAATAGAGCTCACGATGTGAGCTCTATTTTTTTATCTAATTTTCTTCTTTTAATTGCTTCGCTATTTCACGAATTTTTTGAAAACGATGGTTAACCCCTGACTTTGAGATTGGACCATCTGGTACTTGTGCTGCAACTTCCTTAAGAGAAAGTTCTGGATGCGTTAACCTAAAACGAGCTAGCACAGTCAATTTTTCAGGTAAGTTTTCTAAACCAAATTTTTCTTCAATCAATTGAATATCTTCAACTTGCTTAGCTGCTGCATTTGCAGTCTTTTTTAGATTTGCTGTATCGCAATTCACTAAACGATTCACCGAATTACGCATATCACGCATAATTCTTAAATCTTCAAAAGCTAGCATTGCGTTCACTGCACCAACTATATGGAGAAAATCACCAATTTTTTCTGCTTCTTTTAAATAGACGATATAGCCACTTCGTCTCCTAGTTTCTTTTGCATTTAAATAAAAGAAATTGTTCATTAACTTTAATAGATCTTGATTGTGATCTTCATAAAGAGAATAAATCTCTAAATGATAGCGACTAGTTTCTGGATTATTTACACTTCCAGATGCTAAAAAAGCTCCTCTTAAATAGGACATTGCTCTTTGTTCCGAAGACATAATCTTTTCAGGAATTCCCGTAATAAGACCATTATTACTATCAAAAATTTCTAAGTCGGTTAGAATTTCATGAACTTGTTTTTGAAGTCTAACTAAATACTGATAATTTTTCTTTAATTTCATCTTCTTAGAAACAATTAATAGAGGTTCAATTCCATAAGCAGTCTTAATAAGAGAAAATATTCTCCTTGCAATCGCTGGATTTTCAGTTGTAATATCCAAACTAAATTGATGATCGTGCAGGCTAAGTACTCCGTTCATTCGCAAAAAAGCTGCTAATTCTGCCTTAGCGTGTTCGGGATGAACTGGCAGACTTGTAAGTTCTTTTTTTACATCACTTGCGTATGAAACCATTAACTAGTCCTGTTCCTTCTGTCTTCGACAATATGCTTCAAAAGCTAAATTCAAAATTTCATCAGCTACTTTTTTTCCATCATGAAAAACCAATCCACTATGTTGATCGATAAAGTCAGCTGTAATTACTCGACAATCTTGAGCCCTCAATCCGGCAAAATCATTCCGTACTGGTTCAAGATAAGCATCATAATCGGCTGGGTTAAATTTAGTCATATCAATCTTAGCACCGTTAACCAAAGCGGTATTAATATAATGGCCTCCTAAGTGGTCATTAATAACTTGCACATGCTCAGCCGCTGTAAAATGATCTGTTTCACCTTGCTGGGTCATAATATTACAAATATAAATTACTTCAGCTTTAGTTTGTCTTACAGCATCCCCTAAATTAGAAATCATCAAATTAGGTAAAATCGATGTAAATAAACTACCCGGTCCTAAAACTACTGCGTCTGCTTGCATAATAGCTGCTAAAACTGGCAACACAGCTTTAGGTTCTTCATCTGAGTCAGTATCGGTAACCCAGACACGTTTAATCCTCTTGTCTTTTGATGTGATTTCTGTTTCTCCTGATTCAGTTGTTCCATCGACAAATTCCGCATTTAAAGTCAAAGGCTCATTCGAAGCAGGAAAGATTCTTCCATCAATTCGCATCATTCTAGATAGGGATTGAACAGCGTCAAAAATATTTCCCTGCATTTCATCTAAGGCAGCAATAATTAGATTTCCAATTGCATGACCTGCAAAAAATGAGTCAGATGAATTAAATCGATATTGAAAAATATCTTTTTCTTCTTGTGGTAAATCAGATAAAGAAACCAATACATTTCTTATATCCCCTGGTGGCACTACATTAATATAATCTCTAATTGCACCGGACGATCCGCCATCATCAGCCACAGTAACAATAGCTGTTATATCAGCGTTTTGCTCCTTTAGAGCATTTAAAATAACAGGTAAACCTGTCCCTCCGCCAATAACAACAATTTTAGGGCGACGTCCACGAATGACACGTACAATTTTATTTTCTCCGTACGCCATCTCTGCTCCTTTATTGTCCAATATAACGACTAATCTCTCGGTGAGAAATATCAACAGGATATTTTTTAGCTAAATCAACTGCTAATTGGCGTGCAATTGAAACGCTTCTGTGCTGACCACCTGTACACCCAATTGCAATAGTTAATTTTTCTTTTCCTTCAGCAATATATCCTGGAATAGCCGTCTCCAACATATCTAAAAACTTAGCATAAAACTCTTTAGTTTCTTTCTTGCTCATTACATAATCAAAAACTCGACGATCTAAACCAGTAAATGGCTTAAGTTGGGGAATGTAGAATGGATTTGGCAAAAATCTTACATCCATTACAATATCTGCATCAATTGGAATACCATATTTAAATCCAAAACTCATTACTTCAATTGAAAACGTCCGAGTTCGATTATCTCCAAACTTATCTACTAATTTTGTCTTTAATTCCTTGGTAGATAAATGGGAGGTATCAATAATTATGTTTGAAATATTCTTGGTTCTTGATAAAATATTTCTTTCTTCTTGAATTCCATCAAGCAAGCGACCCGTATGAGCTAAAGGAGGCAAGCGTCTTGTTTCTTTATACCGAGACACTAAGACGTCATCTGAAGCATCTAAAAACAAAACTGTTGACTGAACATTTTGACTATCCTCTAAAGACTTGATTTCATCAACCAAATCTTTATAAAAACTCTTTACTCTCAAGTCAACAACTACTGCTGCCTTACTAAAATCCGAAGAATTATTAATTAATTCCCAGAAACTTCCCAATAATTCCGGTGGTAAATTATCTACCACGAAATATCCCATATCTTCTAATGCTTTAATGGCCACAGTTTTACCTGCACCACTCATACCAGTAACAATCAATAATTGTTTCTTTTGTTCAGCCATAGTTATCCCTCCTTAATCGACATTATAACATACCGGGTGTTCCATTTTTTAAATAAAATAAAAAGTCGTTATCTTTGGTAGTCTTCCAACGATATACGACTTTTTATTTTATCTATGCATCCATGAAACAAAAATTTCATTAATTCCAAATACCATTAACCAAAATGCTACTAAGTAAACTAAAGTAATAGCAGCTAACATTGGGTTAAATAGTAAAGCAAAAGCAATAATTAAACTAATGATGTTTAAAATTAAGCAAAGAACAAAGTATCCAGTTGAATATTCACGTAAGTGCCATGAGAAAATGATCCCAATAATCGAATCAGCTAAGAACCAGATAGCAAATAAAATAGCTAAAGTTAATCCCCCAATTTCACGTGAACATAGGAACAAAACACCAATTACAATATCAATAATTGCAGAAATTATTGTTACCCAGCTCAAATCAAAAATATTATGAAATTTAACATATGCTGAAATCCAAATTAGACCTTGTAAGATTGATAAAATACCAAATACAAATACAAATGCTTGTAAACCACGACCAGGGTAGCGTAATAACAAGAACGATGCTATAACAAACAAAATTCCTGCTATAAATGAGCCCCAATCAAAGCCTTGATGTCTAGAATTATAAATGTCGTTCATTTTTATATCCTCCCAGATAATATTCTACACTTAATTTTCTAAAACACCATTAACTTTCCCCTTGCTCCTTTTTATTATTTATCATTTGCTTAGTTAACTCAGTATCTCTTTCAAGGACAGGTTTTAAATATTGGCCAGTATAACTTTCTTTTACTTGAGCAACTTCTTCTGGAGTACCAGTAGCCACAACTTGTCCACCGCCATCTCCTCCTTCGGGCCCCAAATCTATTAGCCAATCTGCATTTTTAATGACGTCTAAGTTATGTTCAATAATTAAAACTGTATTTCCTTCATCAACTAAGCGCTGCAATACCTCTAACAGACGTTTAATGTCATCAGTGTGCAACCCTGTTGTAGGTTCATCCAAGATATAGAAGTTATTCCCAGTAGAAAGTTTTTGTAATTCAGAAGCCAACTTCATTCTTTGTGCTTCCCCACCAGACAAAGTAGTTGCTGATTGTCCTAACTTTACATATCCTAATCCTACATCAACAATTGTTTGTAACTTACGATGAATTTTAGGAATATTTTCAAAGAATTTGCATGCTTCGTTAATTGTCATGTTTAAAACTTGAGAAATATTTTTTTCACGGTAGGTTACTTCTAAGGTTTCTGAGTTATATCTTGTTCCGTGACAAACTTCGCAAGGGACATACACATCAGGCAAAAAATTCATTTCTATCTTAATAATTCCATCTCCATGACATGCTTCACAGCGCCCGCCCTTAACGTTAAAAGAAAACCTAGCCTTAGTATAGCCACGCATTTTTGCTTCATTAGTCTGGGCAAATAAAGTACGAATATCATCAAATACACTAGTATATGTGGCTGGATTACTACGCGGAGTTCGTCCAATAGGACTTTGATCAATATCTATAATTTTTTCGATATTTTTATATCCCTTAATTGATTCATACTTACCGGGCTTTGCAGAGTTATTATTTAACTTCTGTGCCAGAGCACGTTTCAAAATTAAGTTAACTAATGTTGATTTTCCGGAACCTGATACTCCGGTTACAACAACTAATTTACCTAAAGGAAAATCGACAGAGATATCTTTTAAATTATTTTCTTTTGCACCAGTAACAGTTATTTTCTTACCGTTACCTTTTCTTCGCTCTAATGGAACTGGAACAATCTTTTTACCTGATAAGTACTCCCCAGTTAAAGAATGGGGATTCTTCATTACTTCTTCAGGCGTACCTGCAGCCATCACTTTTCCGCCGTATACTCCGGCTCCCGGTCCCATATCAACTAAGTAATCGGCTTGCTTCATGGTTTCATCATCATGTTCTACTACAATTAGAGAATTTCCAAGATCTCTCATTTTCTTAAGGGAAGAAATAAGACGATCATTGTCACGCTGATGAAGACCAATTGATGGTTCATCTAGAATATACATAACGCCTGACAAGTTAGAACCAATTTGAGTTGCTAGTCTAATTCTTTGCGCTTCTCCACCAGATAGAGTGCCAGCAGAACGAGATAAAGTAAGATAGTCTAATCCAACATTAATTAAAAATGTCAAACGATCCCGTACTTCTTTCAAAATTGGCTTAGCAATCATTTCTTCTTGTTCACTTAATTTAACTGAATTGAAAAATTCTAATGCTTTTGCAATCGAAAGATCAGATGCTTCAGCAATATCTTTACCATTTACTTTCACGGCTAAAGCCTTTTCATTCAATCTTTTACCATGACAAGTTGAACAAGTCAGTTCAGTCATATACTTACCCATTGCATCACGCATGAATTTAGACATTGGATGGTGGTATCGACGATTGATATTATTTAAAATTCCTTCAAATTCTTGAACTGTATCGTTTACACCAAAGTCTCCTTCGAGATGGAATTTTATTTTCTTTCCCTTAGATCCATTTAAAATTAAATCCTTTTGTCTTTTAGTTAATTTTTTATATGGTTTATCTAAGGGGATTTTCAAGGCTGTACAGGCTTGTTCTAACATCGCTGTATAGTACTTAGAGTTAGCCCAAGGAACTAAAGCTCCTTCACCTAATGACTTATCCTTATCAGGAATTACTAAATCTTCATCTACTGAAAGCTTCATACCTAGTCCATCACAATCAGGACAAGCTCCAAAAGGCGCATTGAATGAAAATAAACGCGGTTCCATTTCACCAACAGTAAAACCACAAATCGGACAAGCATAGTATTCTGAAAAGTTAATGCGTTCTCCCTTAATCACATCAACATACATGTAACCATCGGCTAAACGAAGGGCTGCTTCTACCGAATCAAATAACCGACTACGAATATTTTCTTTAACAATTAGACGATCCACAACAATATCAATACTGTGTCGCTTGTTTTTATCTAGCTCAAACTCATCAGTAATTTCATGCATTTCGCCATCTACAATTACCCGTACATACCCCGCACGCTGAATTCGCTTAAATACCTCTTTATGTTCTCCTCTTTTAGAACGGATAACTGGAGCTAAAATTTGAATTCTACTTCTTTCAGGCAAATCCATTACTCGATCCACCATTTGATCTACGCTTTGTCTTTCAATTAAAGTTCCATCATTGGGACAAATCGGATGACCTACACGAGCCCACAATAAACGTAAATAATCGTTAATTTCTGTTACGGTTCCGACCGTTGAGCGTGGATTATGTGATGTCGTCTTTTGATCAATTGAGATTGCGGGATTTAATCCATCAATTGAGTCAACATCAGCTTTATCCATTTGCCCTAAAAATTGTCTAGCATAACTTGATAACGATTCTACATATCGTCTTCTACCTTCAGCATATAAGGTATCAAATGCCAGTGAACTTTTTCCAGAGCCCGATAAACCAGTAATAACTACTAATTTATCTTTTGGAATTGATAAACTTATATCTTTTAAATTGTGTTCCCGTGCTCCGTGAATAACAATTTTATCATTTACCATTTAACTATCCTCCTCTACTTTTTCTTTTCATGCACCTGTTTTTTTAAGTCCATAATTGCATCACGCAAGTTAGCCGCTTCTTCAAAGTCCAACTTTTTAGCAGCTTCCTGCATTTGTGCAGTTAAAGTCTTAATCATATTTTGTTTTTGCTTCTTAGTCAATTCATCAAAGTTTAGGTCAGCAAAACTTTCTTTATTCTCTTTATCATCACTATCCTTAGTGATAGAAATTACATCTCTAATTGGCTTAACGATAGTTTTAGGAGTAATGCCGTGTTCTTTGTTGAATTTCATTTGTAGACTACGTCTTCTCTCCGTAGCGTCAATTGCTTCACGCATCGAATCAGTAATCGAATCAGCATACATAATTACCTTACCATTTGAATTTCGAGCAGCACGTCCAATTGTTTGAACCAAAGGTCTGGTAGAGCGAAGAAAACCTTCTTTATCAGCATCTAGAATTGCAACTAGAGACACTTCAGGAACATCGATACCTTCCCTTAAAAGATTAATCCCTATTAGTACATCAAATTTTCCTAGCCTTAAATCTCTAATAATTTCAAGACGTTCTAAAGTTTTGATATCAGAATGTAGATATCGTACTTTTATACCCAAATCCTTTAAATAGTCAGTTAAGTCTTCGGCCATTTTCTTAGTTAAAGTTGTAACAAAAACACGCTCATTACGTTCAATACGCTTATTAACTTCACCAACTAAATCGTCGATTTGTCCCTTAATTGGTCTAACCTCAATTTCAGGATCAAGTAATCCAGTAGGACGAATAATTTGCTCAACCTTGTGATCAGTTTGATTAAGTTCATAATCACCTGGAGTTGCTGATACATACATGATTTGATTTACATGTTTTTCAAACTCTTCTAATTTTAAAGGTCGGTTATCTAAAGCAGATGGAAGTCTAAAACCATAATCAATTAAGGTTTGCTTACGTGCCCTATCTCCATTGTACATTGCCTTTAGTTCTGGCATTGTGGCATGCGATTCATCAATTAAAATTAAGAAGTCATCAGGAAAGAAATCTAACAAGGTATGTGGTGGCTGTCCAGCTTTTCGTCCTTCCATGTGTCTAGAGTAGTTTTCAATTCCATTAGTGTAGCCAACTTCACTCATCATTTCCATATCATAAGTGGTTCTTTGTTTAATTCGTTGAGCTTCTAAAAGTTTTCCTTCCCCTTCGAACTTTTTCACCTGAATATTCATTTCATCTTTAATTGAGGTCAAAGCTCTTTCCATAATTTGTTCATTAGTAACAAAGTGAGTGGCTGGGAAAATAGAAACTTGTTCCCGCTCTCCAATTACTTCACCAGTTAAAGAATCTACTTCAACAATTCGGTCAATCTCATCACCAAAAAATTCAACTCTAAATGCATGATCAGAATATCCTGCTGGAAAAATTTCTACTACATCACCGCGTACTCTAAAGCGCCCACGCTGAAAATCAATATCATTACGATCATATTGAATATTTACTAAATCTCGTAATAGCACATCTCGGCTAATCTCTTGGCCTTCAGATAGAGATACTACACTAGCCGCATACTCTCTCGGATCACCTAAACCATAAATACATGATACTGACGCCACAACAATTACATCATTTCTCGACATTAAATCACTAGTGGTCTTATGCCGTAATTGATCAATTTCATCATTAATTGATGAATCTTTCTCAATATAAGTATCAGATTGTGGTACATAAGCTTCTGGTTGATAGTAATCGTAATAAGACACAAAATAATCAACGGCATTCTTAGGGAAAAATTCTTTAAATTCACCATACAGTTGACCAACCAAAGTTTTATTATGAGAAATTACTAAAGTTGGCTTATTTAGCTTAGCTATTACATTTGCCATAGTAAAAGTCTTACCGGTTCCAGTAGCACCTTCTAGGATTTGTGCTTTTTCTCCTTGCTCAAATCCATCAGTCAACTTTTTAATTGCTTGCTCTTGATCTCCTGCTGGTTGAAATTTAGAGACAAGTTCAAATTTTTTATTTTTTTGTCGTCTAATCATTTTTCATCCTCCGCAAAAAAAGTTGGACTAAAATAGCCCAACTTCTATATAACGTATTCATTTTACTACAGCGAACGTATTTTCGCACTATTTTTGCATTACTTTAATAAATTAGCTAATGCATCTTGATACTCTTCTGCAGCTTTTTCTGCAGTTTCAATATCTTTCTTATTTACTCCAACATAAGCCTTGATTACAGGTTCAGTTCCTGATGGACGAAGAGCAACCCAAGTTTCATCATCTAAGAAGTACTTCAAAACGTTAGACTTAGGGAAAACAGTTAATGGAGTTTTCTTTCCATCTTCAATAGTTTCTTGGGTTTCGAAGTCTTGAATCTTAACAACCTTTGCATCATTAATTTCAGTTAAATGTTCTTTACGTAACTTACTCATTAATTCAGCCATCTTCTTTTGACCACCAATACCAGGCATTTCGATAGCCTTAGTAATTTCGTAAGCTACACCATATTTTTGCCAGATTTCTTGTAACCCATCAAAAACAGTCATTCCTTTAGATGCATAGTAACTTGCTACTTCTGCAAACATTAATGCACCTTGCATAGCATCTTTATCTCTAGCGAATGGCTTGAATAAGTAACCGTAACTTTCTTCAAATCCCATCAAGAATTTACCGTCATTTTCTTTATTCATCCGGTCAACTTCTTCACCAATGTACTTGAATCCAGTTAGCACATGCTTAGTTTTAATACCAAAATCATCAGCAATCTTAAATGGAAGTGCACTTGAAACTACTGAAGTCACTAATTCATAGTCGGATGAAAGAGTTCCGTTTTCCTTCATATGAACTAATAAGTAATAGGCCATTAATGTAGCAATTTGATTACCAGTTAAAACTTGGAAATCACCATCTGATTTTCTAACAGCAGCACCCATTCTATCAGCATCTGGATCCGTTGCAATAATAACATTTGCATCAACTTCATTAGCAAGCTTAAATCCTGGTTCAAATACATCACGATACTCTGGATTAGGTTTGATAGTTGTAGGGAATTCTGGATCAATAATGGATTGGTTTGGAACTGGAATCACATTGTCAAAACCACCTTGTCTGAATGCACGATCATATAGCATCTTTCCAGTACCATGTAATGGAGTGTAGATAATCTTTAATTTATCAGCATTAGCCTTAACCATTTCAGGATCAACAGTAACATCCTTTAAACGAGCTAAGTATGCTTCATCCACATCTTCACCAATCAATTGTAGCGTGCCATTAGCCCGTAGTTCTTCCACGGGAGCAGCTTTAACACTAAAAATGTCATCAACTTTTTGAGCATAAGCAAATAAACGATCTGCATTTTCTGGCGCCATTTGAGCACCGTCTTCGCCATAAACCTTATAACCATTATATTGTTTAGCATTATGTGAAGCAGTGATGTTAATTCCAGCAAAGGTATTTAAGTGACGGACAGCAAATGATAATTCAGGAGTTGGCCTCAAATCATCAAATAAGTATACATGAATTCCATGTGCACCTAAAATACGAGCTGCGTGTTCGGCGAATTCTCTTGAGTGATAGCGTGAATCAAAAGAAATTGCAACGCCACGTTTCTTAGCTTCTTCACCATTTTCATCAATTAGTCTTGCAAGACCTTCGGTTACTCTTCCCACAGTAAACAAATTAATTCTGTTTGTACCAGGTTCAAGTCTACCTCTCATCCCGGCAGTACCAAAATTAATATCTTGTCCGAAAGCATCTTCAATCCACTTTTCATCTTTACCTAGATCATTTAATTGATCTTTTAAATAATCGGGTAAATTATTTGCATTAGTCCATTGACTATAAATTTCTTTTGCGTTCATAATTTCCTCTTTACGTAAATTTTATGGTTTCATCTGCTATTTTAACGCAACTCATTGTGAAATTGCTATCATATAACCATAAAATTTTTCTATGCATCAAAGATACTTATGACCCTTACTTTATAATCACTTGAAATTCCAGTTGATTTCACGTTCAAACTTTTCATAAGGAAGTAACGTAATCTCTCCTAAATCGGTTCCCTCCGCAGGTGGACATTGAGCTTCTAATGTAATTCCATCATACTGTCCAATATTATTTGCCACACCAGTATAATTAAAGTGATTAGCTGTATACATCACAATTGCAGGTGCATTCGTAGTCATAATCATTTGATGATTTTTTGATGTTAAGATTGCAGCTGGCTGCATCCCATTTAAGATAAAAGGATGATCTAAACCATTACGCAATTTAATTTGGTCATCGTCACTGTTTAAAGCTAGAGAAATTCTCTTTTTCTTTCTAAAGTCAAAAGGAGTATTTTTGACATTTTTCATCCCTTGATTCGGTAAGCCATCTTCACCAACAGGCAAATAATAGTCAGCTGCAAGTTGTAGTTCTAAGTCAGCTGCTTTTTCTCCTAAATTAAAATAAGTATGATTAGCTGGATTAAAAATCGTCAATTGATCACTTACAGCTGTAAGTATATAAGTTAGGTTGTTCTCATTATCTAACTTATACCGAGCATGTAATTTCATATTACCAGAATAACCATTCTCACCATCTGCATCAAAAAGGAAAAAGTCAGCTTGAGCCTCTTGATCCGAATTCTTTAACTTAAAACTCCAAATCTTCATGTCAGTCCCAAGACCTCCATGAATATGATTTTTTCCATCATTTTGAGGCAATTGCTGGATCTGTCTTCCACGTCTCCATTGTCCTAAACGAACACGACCACAAATCCGACCAACTGTCCCACCTAAAAAGTTTCTTTCTTTTGAATAATCTTCTGGACTATTCAAAGTCAAAATCATATTCTCCTGATTCAGTAAGACTTTTTCTAAAGTAGCGCCATAATTAAGAATATTAACTTGCATTCCATAATCGTTTTCAAGGCTAATCTCACACAAGTCTTGGCTATCTTTACGTCCATACTTTTCAAAACTAGTTTTCATTTACCTATCTACCTCGCTTATTAAAGCATCAGTAAACTTTTGCCACCCTATTTCTCCATCTTTATTATTCTTAAAAACACCTGCACACTCGAGTACTTGATCAAATATTTCGACTAAGGCTTGCTGTAAAATAGAGTCGACATTTTCTTTGGCAATTTGAGAATCTGCTTTCAGTTTTCTAGCCCAATCAAGGTGACTATCAGCTATCTGATTATCTTGATTAAGTAAATACTTCTTAACTTCCTCTAATTCTCCTTTAAGTCTCCCAGGTAAAATTGCCCTACCCATCACTTCGATTAAACCAATATTTTCTTTTTTAATATGCCAAAGTTCAGCATGTGGGTGGAAAATTCCTAATGGATATTCATCACTAGTATTATTATCACGAAGAACCAAATCCAAAATAAATCTATCACCTTCACGGTGCATAATTGGCGTAACAGTATGATGTTTACTATTACCTTCAAAAGCTTTAATTTGACGAGCTGGATCGCTATAATGATCCCAAAAATCGATAATTTTACTCCCTAAATCAATTAGATCTAATGAATTTTTACTAATCAAGCGTAGATCACTCATTGGCCAATCAACTATACCAGCCTTAACTTCAAGATATTTTTCAAAATAAATCTCTTTTTTAATTTTAGCCTTCATCATTGGAAAAATATGACGTCCACCTTGGTAATGTTCATGGGCTAGCATTGAACCACCGACAATTGGCAAGTCTGCATTTGAACCAACAAAATATTCAGGCAGCTGCTTTTCAATATCAACTAAATTAATTAAAGTTTGTTGATTAATAATCATTGGGATATGCTTTTGATCTAAGAAAATACAATGCTCATTAAAATAGGCATACGGTGAATATTGAAAGCCCCAAGGTCGACCTCCGATCATCATCCGGATTATTCGCAAATTGCTGCGCGCATTTTTTCCATATCCACCTAGATACCCTTCATTTTCTAAACACAGTGCACATTTGGGGTACTTATTTTCCACATTATGAGCTGCAGCTGCGATTGCTTTAGGATCTTTTTCAGGTTTTGAAAGATTAATTGTTATTTCCAATTCATGATTCTTAGAGCTCTTTCCAGAAAAAACAATATTTTTAGCAATAGCTTCTTTTTTAACATAATTATTGTCAACACAAAGTCGATAAAACCAATCAGTTGCAGTCTTAGGCGACTTTTGCATCTTTTCCCAGAAAATTTCATTTACCTTTGAAGGTGCTGGTATTTTTAAATCATATAATTCATCATTCAAAACTTCACGTGAGGTAATATCATCAGGGATTTTTTTTTGATCTACAGCTATTTGAACAAGTTGCTTTACAGGAGATAGATTTTCATCATATTCTTCATCTTCATCTCCTACCAAAGCCTTAATTTTATTAACTAGGTAAACATAATCTAACTCTTTATACGTTCCACTATCAATCACTTCATGCGCAAATTTTTCAATAACTTTCATTTTTGTAGCTCCTTAAGTTTAAATTTTATTAGTTCCATCTACAATTTCTGCGTCATAGAAACTTGCATCATAACCTACTTTATCGCGATATATTTTACCAACATTTTTCTTAAACGCTTCTGCTTTATCTTTTTTCACAATTGCAATTGCACTGCCGCCAAAACCGCCACCAATCATTCTGGCACCTAAAACACCCTCTTGTTTCCAAGCAGCTTCTGCTAGTGTATCCAGTTCTTTACCTGTTACTTCATAATCATAGTGGAGAGAAATGTGGGATGCGTTTATCAAATGGCCCAATTTTTTAAGATCATTATTTTTCATTGCCTTAGTTGCTCGGATCGTTCTTTCATTTTCATTAACTGCATGACGAGCACGTTTTATTTCTGTCTCATCATTAATTAAATATGCATATTCGTCAAAAGTCTGACTATCTAATTCACCTAAAGAAGTAATATCAAGCTTAGTTTTCAATTTTTCCAAGGCATTCTTACATTCTCTTACCCGATCGTTGTAAGCAGAGTCGGCCAGAGTATGCTCTTTATTGGTGGACATAATAATAATCTCATAGTCTCCTAACTTAAGAGGCATGTATTCATATTCCATGGTGTTGCAATCAAGGAAAATTGCACTATCTTTCTTACCCATAATGCAGGCAAATTGATCCATAATTCCCGAGTTTAAACCGATAAATTCATTTTCTGTTTTTTGACCGAGTCGGGCTAAATCTGGCCGATCAATATCTAAATCAAATTCATCTTTTAAGATCATTCCCATTAACATTTCAATTGCTGCACTTGAAGATAGACCAGATCCTGATGGTAAGTCAGCCTTAATATAAAGGTTAAAACCATGGTTAATTTTTTCGCCGTCTTCTCGTTGACGTAAATAAGTAATCATTCCTTTAAAATAATTAGTCCAAAAGCGTTTATCTTTTTCTACTGAATCATCATCTAAATCAAATTCGACAATTTCACCATCTACATTACCTGAATAAAGACGAACCTTTTTGTCATCTCTTGGTCCATAAACGCCGTAAACACCTAAACTAATTGCTGCTGGAAAAACATGTCCTCCATTATAGTCAGTATGCTCTCCAATCACATTAATTCGACCAGGTGAGAAGAAAACATCTTTTCCACTTTCACTAAATACTTCTTGATAGTCTTTAAGTAATTCATCTTTATTCATAATTTTTACCTCTTAATTTTTTGTAATCGCTTTTATAATTAATTATAAAACTATTTAGTAAATAAATTTATTAAATTTCATAAAAAGGGTATAAAGTTAATATTAATCCTTTATACCTAACTTATTTCTAAAGCTTACTCAACAATTGAACTTCCCATGCCTTCATCTTTTTATTTGCACTTTTATCCGTAAATAAATTCTTATATGCATCAAATTCAGACGGCAAATCTTTTGTATCATTACTCATATTTAAGACGAAGTATAATTCTTTTCCGCTTTTTGTAACTCTTTTAGTTATTTCTAAATCTGTTTTAGTCTCTACTAAAGATTTTATATTCACAATTGAAATAAGATGATCAAATATTTTACTTAATCCCGCTTCATCTAATTGCGTTCCAATATACCAGCTAGTACCTTTACCCCATTTGTTCTCACTAACTGCTGGTGTTTCTTTATAAAATTCACTATTATAGTTTCCTAAAGCATGTGCACCTTCTAAATGCAACAAATCACAAATTAAGTTAGCTTGATAATTGTTATTATCTAAGGAAACAGTAATTTTTTGTCCTGGAATTACTGCATCGCTTTCCTCAACCCAGATACCTAAAACATCTTTTAAAGGACCAGGGTATCCCCCAAGGTACACGCTATCATTTTCGTTTACTATGCCAGATAAATAGCTAGCAACAAAATTACCACCCTTTTTTACATATTGATCAATTTTTTCTGCTAAACCGCTTTTTATCATATATAAAACTGGAGCTACAACTAAGTCATATTGACTAAAATCGTCGTCAACGCTAATGATATCCGTTGGGATATTGCGCTTATAAAATTGTTTATAATAATCCAAAATTGATTCTACATAATCAAGATCTTGCGTAATTCCGTCAATATATTCATAAGACCAAAAGTTATTCCAGTCAAAAACAATTCCTACCTTCGCCTTTGTCTTTGATCCTAAAATTGTCGAACCAGTTTTTTCTAGTTTTTCTCCTAGTTCTGTTACTTCTTTAAATACTCTAGTATCAGTTCTTTGAGAATGTGAAATTACTGCACTATGGAATTTTTCCGATCCGCCAATGGCTTGTTTTAATTGGAAAAATTGAACTGTATCTGCTCCATGAGCAACTGCTTGCAATTCTGTAGCTGCCATTTGTCCCGGTCTCTTCAATGGACTATATGGTTGCCAATTTACTTGAGCAGGTGTCGATTCCATCAGCATAAAGGGTTGATGTTTTAACGAACGCATCAAATCATATAAAAATGCTGACTGATAAGTTGGCATGTTATAACTTGGATAACTATCATAAGAAATAATGTCTTGTTCTTTTGCCCATTTTTGATAGTCAAGTAATTTATTAGGTAAAGCATGAAAATTAGTTGTTACTAAAGCCACTGGATCATATTTCTTTATAATAGCTTTCTCCATCTTAAAAAGTTTCAATAAGCTCTCAGATTGAAAACGCAAATAATCAAGCGATAATGCAGAAACAATAGTTTCAGTGCCTTCTGCTCCCCAGGCATCTCCTAATTCATTTGGAACTACTATTTCATCCCAATCATAAATCCTATGGCCCCACACATTCATATTCCATGCTTTATTTAAAGTTTCTAAATTTTTATATTTATATTTTAGCCAGTCTCTAAAAGCATTTTGACAATTGTCACAGTAGCAATTGCCCCCATACTCATTATTAACATGCCAAACTTTAATATGAGGATTTTTATAATATCGGCTTACTATTTTTTTAACTAATTTACTAGCAAGAACTTGATAGTTTTTACTATTAGAGCAAAAATTATGTCTTTGCCCAAAAACATGTCGTCTTCCCTGATAATCTACTCGTGCCACATCAGGATATTTTTTAAACATCCAAGCGGGCATAGCTGCAGTTGCAGTTGCAAGGACGATATCAAAATTAGCATCAGATAATTCTTTAACTATTTTGTCTAATTTTGAAAAATCATATTCTCCTTCTCTTTGCTCTAGTAAAGCCCAAGAAAAAACATTAATAGTAGCTGAGTTTAAATGTGCTTGTTTAAAAACTTGTATATCATTTGCCCAAGTATCTTCTGGCCATTGCTCAGGATTATAATCTCCACCATATAAAAAGCGTGATAATTGTGTCATATTTTTCTCCTTTATTCTGCTTGTAATCCCATTGTTTTTTCTGAATTCTTTAGTGCTTCTCTAAATTCCACGCTTACAACTTCTTCTCCATGCTTAACAGTTTTACCAGTTTCAACTTCACTGGTTTTTACAATTTTTCGTGGTTGTGTATAAAAAACAATTACTGTGTCTTGATAACCATTTTCAAGAGCAAGGTCTCGATCAAATTCAAGTAATAAATCTCCTTTTCTCACATTTTGGCCATCATCATAGTAAGTCTCAAAACCTTTTCCACGTAAGTTAACCGTTCCTAAACCAACATGTACCACTACTTGTAACCCTTCATCAGAAACAATTTCGAAAGCATGTTTAGTAATAAAGGTAAATTTAATTTTTCCATTAAATGGGGCATAGATCCTTCCTCTACTTGGCTTGATAGCAAATCCTTTACCTGGAAATGGCTTATTATTCTCATCAATAACTTCGCTTAAATTCATTAATTTGCCATCCGCTGGTGCATAAACAATTTCATTTGTAACACTCGCATCAGGTTCTTCTTTATCATTTTCAATCTTGCCCTCCGCCAATTTATCTTTTAATTCTTCAACAACGGCCGCATGTTTCTTTTCTGATAATGTTACTTTTGTCAGAAAAACAATGATTGACAAAACAGCTAAAATTAATGGAATATATAAGGCAATAATATTGAAAGTATTAATATCATGAGCCGTCATATCAGCAGCAGTAGCTGTTCCAGTCATTCCAGCCGCAATTGCAACATAACTAACTAAAGCATTAGAAACTGCCCCAGTAAATTTATCAATCATTGGACGAACAGCTAAGACAACTGCTTCATTTCTTTGCCCATTCTTAAGCTGACCATATTCAATAGCATCAGTCAAAGTCAATACAGTTACCAACTGAGCGAAATTGATATTTAGTAAAACTAATCCCAAATCCATTAGGATTACATTATTACGTCCAAAAATGAAGAGAACGTAAGCTAAAACCATACAAGTTTGACCAGCAACAAATAACCATTTTCTTGGAATATATTTATTTAAAATTGGAAAACTTGGAGTGATACAAAAGCCAATAATAGTTGCGATAACACCTACTACCCAGAATTCGTTAGGCTTACCAATTACAAATTTATACATATAAAACAAAACACCATTAGTAATAATATAAGCTAATGAATATAAGAGGTAAGCAAGACTTGGCCATAAGATTTGATCATTATGAAATATTGCTCCAAAAACTTGCTTCAAACTTGTCTTCTGCTTCGCAGAATTTCTAATAATATTGTGCTTTTCCTTAGTACCAAAGCAAACAATTAAAGCGCAGACAA
The DNA here is from genome assembly GCF_014058685.1 of Lactobacillus johnsonii. Lineage (NCBI taxonomy): Bacteria > Bacillati > Bacillota > Bacilli > Lactobacillales > Lactobacillaceae > Lactobacillus > Lactobacillus johnsonii. The sequence continues at coordinate 1,385,788 of NZ_CP059055.1, forward strand.
TGGCGAGAGCGGAAATTACTGCTGCAAAAGCTAACCAGCCAGCTGCTCCTTCTTCGTGCTTACCAGTTACCATATAAGTAACACTGGTCACAATCGGTACTACGATAATTGTTAATCCGTTCCAGCCAATTGTTCCTGAAAAAGCACCCAATGATGTATAAATTCCACGTGCATGTGAATCTTCACTTAAAGCTGGCACCATTCCCCAATAAGAAACATCAGATAATGAATAAAAAATATCAAAACCGATATAAATTAAGATAAATAATACAGCAAATAAGAGCCAACTTTTTTGAGCTAAATCAAAAATTCCAGTAAACAATACCAATAAAAGTAGTGCACTTACTAGTGTACCCACTAAAATCCAAGGTTTAAACTTTCCCCACTTTGTTTTAGTATTATCGACTATATTTCCTAAAATAGGATCAATTACTAATTCAGCTATCCTGATGACAACCATTAAACCAGTAATTAATCCAATCAGCTTATCTGCAATAGATGCCTGCATTCCACTAAACATACTACTGGTGATAAAAATAACAAAGTATGTACTCATTACACCATAGAAAGCTGAATGACCTAAGTTACCCAAACAAAATGACGCGTAGGAAAGAATTTGCTTTCCTGACTTTCCATGAGATTTCATAAAAATTTCCTCCTCATCGCAAACCGCGCAATCGCTTACATTGATATAATACTCGCATTTATATTTTTCGTAAAGAAATGGCTTTGATTTACTAAATAATTTACTAAATAGAAAAATAAAAAAGAATGCCTCTATCAGCATTCCTTTTTTATTTTTCTATGAAAAAATTATTTTTATTTATTAAATTATTTATCTTCCTTAGGAATAAAACTTTTACGGATAACTAATTTTGTGTTCATATTTACATCAATATGAGCTCGATCAGGTTTAATAATTAAATTAATCAGCATACTTAATGCCATATCAATCATTTCTTGCTGGTCAATATTATAAGACGACAAAGGCGGAGAAACATATTTAACAACATTGCTATTGTTAATACTTAATATCGCTGTTTCTTTTGGAATATTAATCCCTTCTTCATTAAATGCTTGTAAAACGCCCACTGCTAGCGTATCAGAAGCAATTAAAAATGCTTGCGGAAACTTATTTTTACATTTTGCCGTAACCTTTTTACCTAATTGATAACCATTTTCAACACTAAAAGGCCCCTCAACAAACATATAATTATTATTTTTTCCTCTAGCTTTCAAGTACTCAGCAAAAGCACTAGCTCGCCGATCAATTTCTTGAATTCCGTCATGCTTTGGTCCGACTCCACCAATAAATCCAATTTTTTCATATCCTTTTTTGAAGAACAGATCGATCGCATTTTTAACCGTAAGTTCAAGATTTGGTCGAATAGAATCAAATAATTCAGGAGCAGGATTTGTATCAACAAAAACTCCATTAGGCAATATCTTATGCAACTGCTTTAATTTTTTATTTTCAATTGGTGCAGCCCCTATCCCAATAAATCCTTGAAATAAAGAAGCATTTTTTATTAAATCATCTATTTCATAAAATGTTTTCATTTGAAGGGCTTCTTTTTCAACTGTTGAAATTAAAGCATTCTTTAACGAAGTAAAATATTCATCTTGTAATTGCTCTTCATGATTAACACGATACAACAGTGCAATCGTAGGACGAATTTTCTTTTCTTGATGATCTTTCCAGTAACCTAACTTATTAGCAATCTCTAAAATTTTATTTTTTGTATCAGCTGTAATGGATAAGTTAGGATCATTATTTAACAAACGAGATACAGTAGCTGGAGAATAACCAGATTCTTCTGCTATTTTTTTTATAGTTGCCATAATTAATTCTTTCTATATTTTAATTACTCTGTTTAAACAAAAGTTCTATTTTTTCTATAAATAACATTATCAGTTCAGAAGATCATTTTCAAAACTAATCAATAAAACGCAAATATCATTTGTAAATAATTTACTATTTTTGAGTAAATTATTTATTTAAGTGATATAATAAAAGCGTCTTCAATATAATATTCTTAGAAATCAGGTAGAACCATGAAAGCAAATATTCGATGGCTAGATGATCCAGAAACTTTCCGCGTTAATCAAATTGCAGCGCACAGTGATCATTTATATTTCAAAAATTATGAAGAATGGGAACAAAAACGTAGCAGTTTTATTCAAAGTCTAGATGGAAAATGGCAATTTAAATTTTCTAATAATCCCCAAACTAGACCACTTGATTTTTACAAAACTAATTTTGATGCTTCAGATTTTGATTTCATTCCTGTTCCAAGTGAAATTGAATTAAATAATTATGCACAAAATCAATATATAAATACCCTCTATCCTTGGGAGGGAAAAATTTTTCGCAGACCAGCTTATTCGCTAGGACAGAAAACAGATCGTTCATTCAGTGGAGGAGAAGATAATACGGTCGGTTCTTACATTAAACATTTTGATTTAGATAATTCTTTTCAAGGAAAGCACGTTCATGTTTTCTTTGAAGGAGTAGAACGAGCAATGTTTGTTTGGCTAAATGGTCATTTTATTGGATATGGTGAAGATAGTTTTACTCCATCTGAATTTAATCTTACCCCCTACCTTAAAGAAAAGAACAATATTTTAGCTGTACAAGTATTCAAACACAGTACTGCTTCTTTTTTAGAGGATCAGGATATGTTTAGATTTTCTGGAATTTTCCGCTCAGTAAAGCTACTTGCTTTTCCAGAAACACATTTAATGGATCTTGCATTAAAACCAACAATTACAAATGACTACCATGATGGAATTTTCAATGCCAAATTATCCTTTACTGGTACAAAAGATGGATATGTACGTTTAAAAATAAAAGATATCAATGGGCAAACTTTACTGGATGAAGAACATAATCTAACTTCAACAATTACAATCGAAAATAAATTACTGAAAAACATTCATCTTTGGGATAACCATCACCCTTATTTATATCAGTTATTTATTGAAGTCCACGATTCAAATAAAAATCTAATTGAGTTAGATTCTTATAAATTTGGATTTCGAGAAATTAAAATAACTGACGATAAAGTTGTATTACTCAATGGAAAGAGACTAATTATAAATGGGGTCAACCGACACGAATGGAATATGAATAGCGGACGTACCATTACTAAACAGGATATGAAGGCCGATATTCAGACCTTTAAAAGAAACAATATCAATGCGGTACGTACTTGCCATTATCCTAATCAAATTCCGTGGTATTACTTATGTGATCAAAATGGTATCTACGTTATGGCAGAGAATAATTTAGAATCTCACGGAACATGGCAAAAAATGGGAAAAGTTGAGCCTTCGTATAATGTTCCAGGATCTTTAGCAGAATGGCGTAATGTAGTTATTGATCGTGCCAGAAGTAATTATGAAACTTTAAAGAATCATACTTCTATTCTCTTTTGGTCGCTAGGTAATGAATCATATGCTGGTGAAAATTTAATAGCAATGAATCAATTCTATAAATCGCACGATGATACACGCCTTACGCATTATGAAGGTGTGGTTCATACACCAGACTTAAAAAATAAAATATCTGATTTAGAAAGTTACATGTATCTCCCACCTAAAGAAGCTGAAAAATATTTAAAAAATAATCCTTCAAAGCCATTTCTTGAATGCGAATATATGCATGATATGGGCAATTCAGATGGTGGAATGAAATCTTACATTAAATTAATTGATGAATATCCACAATATTTAGGCGGATTTATTTGGGACTTTATTGATCAAGCTCTTTTAACCTATGATCCAATAAGCGGTAAAAAAGTACTCAGATACGGTGGTGACTTTGATGATCGACACTCAGATTATGAGTTTTCTGGGGATGGTCTAATGTTTGCTGATCGAACTGAAAAACCAGCAATGCAGGAGGTTAAATATTATTATGGATTACACAAATAAACTCCACATTATTTACGGAGATGCAGCGTTAGGAGTACAAACTAAAAAATTTCAATATATTTTTAGTTATGAAAAAGGCGGACTTGAATCCCTAAAAATCAATAATAAAGAATGGCTCTATCGTATCCCTACTCCAACATTTTGGCGTGCCACAACCGATAACGATCGCGGTAATGGCTTTAGCGTTAAGGCTGCTCAATGGTTAGGAGCGGATATGTTCAGCCAATGTAGTAAAATTCATCTAACAGTTGATGATCAAAAATTTGATCCTCTACCTATCGCTCCATTCAATAATCAATTTTCTAACCATGAATATGCAAATCTCGTAAAAATTAGTTTTGATTATAAAACTACTACTACGCCGGCAACTATATGCACGATTACCTATGTTATTGATTCCAGTGGACACGCAACTATTAAAATGCGTTACATGGGAAAAGAAGGATTGCCATCTCTTCCAGTCCTAGGAATGCGTTTTATCATGCCTACGATGGCAACTGGATTTGAATATTATGGACTTTCTTCTGAAACATATCCTGATCGTAAAGCAGGGGCAAAAAAAGGAGTATTTCACGTAAAAGGTTTACCTGTCACAAAATATTTGGTTCCACAAGAAAATGGCATGCATATGGACACAGATAAATTAATTATCACTAGAAATACTAGCCTGAATAATGCAGATCGTGATACAAATGATTTTCAACTAGAAATTAATAAAACTGATAAACCACTTAACTTTAGTTGCCTCCCCTATACCGCTGAAGAATTAGAAAATGCCACACACATTGAAGAACTTCCACTAGCACGCAGAACAGTTTTAGTAATTGCTGGAAAAGTACGCGGTGTAGGGGGAATAGACAGTTGGGGGACAGATGTTGAAGAAAAATATAGAATAGATTCAAGTAAAAATTTTGAATTTTCATTCAAATTAAGTTAAAAATAATAAATTTAGAAGGAGTATTATAAATATGAAAGTATTAGTTATTGGTGGTGCCGGTTATATCGGCTCTCATGCTGTTAGAAAATTAATTGAAGAAGGAAACGATGTTGTTGTCCTTGATTCTCTCTACACTGGCCATAGAAAGGCTGTTGACAAGAGAGCTAAATTTTATCAAGGCGACATCGAAGATACTAATTTAGTAAGCAAGATCTTACGGGACGAAAACATTGATGCTGTTATGCACTTTGCCGCTTACTCATTAGTTCCTGAATCAGTTAAGAAACCTTTGAAATATTACGACAACAATGTCTCAGGTATGATTTCTCTTCTTCAAGCCATGGATGACGCTAAAGTTAAATACCTAGTATTTTCTTCATCCGCTGCTACTTATGGTATTCCAAAGACTTTACCGATTACTGAAGATACACCACTTGATCCAATTAATCCTTATGGCGAAACCAAGATGATGATGGAAAATATTATGCACTGGGCTGACAAGGCTGACGGCATTAAGTCTATCGCTCTTCGCTACTTTAATGTTGCTGGTGCTTCAAGCGACGGCTCAATTGGTGAAGATCACGGTCCTGAAACTCACCTAATTCCAAATATCTTAAAGAGTGCTATTTCTGGTGATGGCAACTTTACTATTTTTGGTGACGACTATGACACTAAAGACGGTACTAATGTCCGTGACTACGTTCAAGTTGAAGACTTAATTGACGCCCATATCTTAGCTCTTAAGCACGTAATGGAAACTAACAAGTCTAATGTCTTTAACTTAGGTACTGCTCAAGGATACTCTAACTTAGAAATTCTTGAAGCTGCTAAGAAAGTTACTAGCATTGACATCCCTTACACTATTGGACCAAGAAGAGGCGGAGATCCTGACTCATTAGTTGCCGATTCAAGTAAGGCACGTAAAGTTCTAGGCTGGAAGCCAAAGCATGAAAATGTTGATGACGTTATCGCAACTGCTTGGAACTGGCACAAGAGCCACCCAAAGGGCTATGAAGATAAATAAGAATAATATTTTTAGTTAATTGATATAAAATTTCACGTACACAAAAAGCTGTCTATCACTTTGATAGACAGCTTTTAATTTTGGAGAATGTAAATGAATATAAAATAGTTATTTAATGTGTTACTTATTATTTACCATAATTTTCTACAGCCTCTTTTGCTAATCGGTCTGCTTCTTCGTTATATTTAACGTTAGTATGAGCAGAAACCTTATGGAAAACAAGTTTCATATGCTTACTTGTTTCTTTAATTAGATTATAATATTTTACCCTAAGATCATTTTTTCCCTTATCATTCTTTTTATTAATATGAACGTTGTATCCGTAAGCCCAGCCAACAAGTCCGGCATAATCAAAGTAGATATCTAAACGTTTAAAGCCTTTACTGCGAGCCCATTCAATTCCTTTTTCAATAGCTTTAATTTTACCGGCAACATTTCTCATACCTTCAGGAGCACAAGTATCATTTTTAGGCTCTTTATGATCCTTAGTAATCTCAATCCAGCCAGCGCCGGCTATGTCCTTATTGACATCTTCCATATAACTACCATCTGTCGCAATGATAGCTTCATCATCAGTTAAAGAAGCAATACGGTCCTCAATTTCCTTATTAACTGCTTCGTTGTCGTCTGGATCAATGTCGCTTTCTTCAATATAGCCTTGATTAATAAAATCATTGGCTTCCTTTTCTGTGTTAAAGACTTTATAAATAAGACTAGATTTACTTTGAAATTCAGTTTTTATATTGTCCCATTCTTCATGACGTACATCAGTTTTACCTGTATTCGCATCAATCATCGCATAATATCTTTTAACCATATATTTATACCTCTTATTAAAAAAGAAATAATTAGATTAATTACCAACGATCATCGTGTTTATAGATTGGTACATATCTCGTAACCACTTTGGTTTTCTGCTTCGGCTCCTCTTTAGTATCTGTATCACCAAACAGAGTTCCAAAAATCATTATGAATAATCCTGCAATTACCCAAAATGCGATAAAGCACAGCAATTTAAAGGTGCACCAAATGAATGCTGCAACTTTTCCTTTTTTTGTTTTTGCTTTTCTGAATCTATCATACATATACTAATTACGTCTTCTCTTCTTATCTGAAACTAATGAACCTAAACCAATTGAAGCTAATGATAATCCTGCAAGTGCAGCGAAAATACTTACCTTATCATCAACACTAGTTTGTGGCAATGCATGCTTAGTGTTGTTAACAGTAGGCTTTACAGTAGCTGCTTGAGCTTTATTACTATTACTCATTGGAGCTGCTACAACAGCATCCAAAGCTTGGTTAATTTGAGCATCGAATGCTTTACGTGCAGCTGCTTCATGAACTTGCTTATTATTATTGATAATCTTAGTATTAGCAGCAATTCTGTTAGTAAGTGTCTTAATAGTAGCTTGAGACTTAGTAATAGTCTTATCTAAATCTTGAACTTTATTATCTAACTTAGTAACTTCAGCTTTAGCAGTCTTGTAGTCAGCTTCAGCCTTGTCATATGCTGCTTGAGCCTTTTGTACGGCTTCTTTCTTTTCGCTAACTACTTTATCTGCAGCTGAAATTTGATCAATCAAGTCTTTATGAGTATTTACGTAGTTGTCATAATCGGCTTGTGCTTTATCTAAGTTAGCTTTGGCAGCAGTTTGAGCAGTCTTAGCATCTGCTAACTTAACCTTTAAGTCATCTATTTGCTTATTAGCAGCATCTAGATCTTGATTAATGCGAGCTAATTCTGCTTTGTGTTGGTTAAGAATAGTTTCAGCTGAATTCTTATCCTTATTAGCTGCGTCTAGATCATTATTTAACTTCTCTAATTGAGATTTAGTGTTGTTGTAATCATTAATTACAGCAGCGTGATCTTGCTTATAAGTTGCTAAATCTTGAGCTATATCATCTTTAGCCTTAAGTAATGCAGGGTAAGCAGCTTGTAAGTCATTAATACGTTTAGTAGTGTCAACAATTTGATGTTCAACATTTTGCTTATCATTCTTAGCATTAGCTAACTTAGTTGACAAATCATTAATAGATTTAGTTAAAACATTTACTTTAGCTTGTGATTGATTGATATGATCAGTTAATGATTTAATTTGATTATCTAAGTCATTCTTTTGACTAATTAATGAGTTCACATCGTTTTGCGCTTGATCATATGCTTGTTGAGCTTTAACAGGATCAGTTGCAGTAGTCAATTCAATATTGTCGTTAACGTTAAATTTACTTGGATCCTTGATAAACTCATTTTCATGCCAAATTGAATCAATTATATCAGGAACACTAATATAGTGAATCAAAATAATATCTGGTGAACTTGACTGCATATCTATACTAATCGCACTATAAGTTGTAGTTTGACCTTTATTTCCTAGAGATTCTTGTGGCATATAATAAAATGACAACATAGCACCAGCATGTAACCACTCATTATCATGAAAATTAAAAATCATTCCTTTAATATCATCATAAATATGGTTTTTCAAAGAATCCATATCATCTCGCTGATGCCTATAATCATCAGCTGAGTGGGAATAACTTTCAACATGATATGCACCATACGGATCATAGTCGGTTACTGCCTCATACGGAGCTTGTGTGCTGAAATTTTCTCGACCTAATAATTCATACCAATTATTTGCATCATTTAATCCATATTTTCTTGCTGCGGCCGTAATCGCTTTAACATCATGACCACCACCATTGCGCAAACTATTTGTATTATTTGTGCGATAATTATTAGCCACGTCATTAGCAAATTTCATTGCACTTCTATTTAGAATCCGTGGCTTATTTCCTAATTGTGCGCGTGCTTGATTAATAAGATTTAGAGCGAATTTATTAATTTCTAATTGTTCTTCTGCTGTCAAATTATTAAGGTCAACCATATGCTTTTTATCTTTTTCATTAGATTTATAGTGATTTAACTTCCATCCGTCTATTGAAGCAGCATACATTTCTTTAGTGAATTGATCATCATTAAAATTCTTACGATCTTCATTAGAAATATAGTCCCATTTCTTTGCTGCTTTAATATAAGAATCTGGTAAAATCATTACATTTTGAGCTGATTCTCTAATTTGATCTAATGCACTCTTAGCTTCATCACGTTTGGCAGTAGCTTGTGATAACTTGCTATTAACATCATTAGCTTGCTTAGTTACATCATTTAACTTGTTTTGACTTTGGCTAATATCATTATTGACGTTAGCTAAATCTTTATTTGAGATTTCTAATTTAGCTTGAGTATCATTAACAGTTTTAGCTAAATCATTATCTTTAGTTTGTAAGTCAGATAAGGTCTTTTTACTTTGATTTAAATCAGTTTCATTTTGCTTTAAATCATTTTCTGCCTTAGCACTAGCTGATTCTTTAGCGTTCAATTCACCTTGAATTTGGTTATAGTCTTTTTGAACATTGTTAAATTTGTCTTGAGCTTGCTTTGCTTGTGCAGTCAATTCATTGACATGCGTATTAACATTATTCAATGTTTCAGTATTAGCCTTAACTTCACTTTCAGCATTAGTTCTTTGACCAATCAAATCAGTTTGCTTATTTTGTGCAGTTTGAACTTGACCTTCAAGATTTTGTACCTTTTGATCAGCTTGAGTCTTAGCAGCTTGTGCGGATTTTACATTGTTTTCATATGAACTATCATATTGTTTTGTTAAATCTTCTTGCTTAGTTTGTGCGTGAGTTAACTCACTCTTAGCATTATCTAAGTTAGATTTAGCAGTTTGCATTGCTTCTTGTTTTGCTGGCAGAGTAGCTTCAGTTTGAGTCTTTTGACTTTCAACTTGTGCTTTATCTGCTTGAGCTTGTTTTACTTGATCTTGAGTTTTAACAATATCAGACTTATCTTGAGCAATTTGTTTAGTTGCGGCTTTATCTTGAGCTGTGGCTTTTTGTTCTGCTTTATTATTTAAATTAGCATTGCTATCAGCATTAACTTTTTGAACTTCAGCTGCCTTAACTGTCGTAGTCTTAGCACCTGCGATTGATCCTGCAGCTACTACTGCTGCAGAAACATACATCAATTTATCTTTGTTCTTCATTGATACATCCTCCGTTTTATTAAATAACTGAGTTCAACCCTAATAGGTCGATACGAACCTAGTTTACCCCCCCCCATTTTGAGTTTTGTCAATGCTTTCACAAGAAAATAAATTACAACACAAAAAGCTGCCTATCGTTTGATAGACAGCTTTTAATTTAAACAAATTTTTATTCTTCGCTTAAACCTTGGTAATAGTTATATACTTCTTGACCAGCAATACTTCCTTCACCGACAGCAGTTGCAATTTGACGAAGTTCTTTTGATCGAACATCACCCAAAGCAAAGACCCCATCAACTTTAGTACGCATATGATCATCCGTTAGGATCCAACCTTGGTCATCAGTAATGCCTAAATCTCTAAAAGCATCTGTTTGTGGTTGAATACCAACATAAATAAATACACCAGCTACTTTAATTTCTTTTTCTTCACCAGTTTCTTTATCCTTATATTTCACACCAGTTACTTTATTGCCATCTCCGACAATTTCTTCAGTTTGAGCATTCCAGATAAACTTCATCTTATCATTTTCGAAAGCTTTCTTTTGTAATTCAGCTTTCGCACGAAGTTGATCACGCCGATGGATAACAGTGACTGACTTAGCAGACTGTGCCAAATATAGCCCCTCTTGAATAGCTGAATCTCCGCCACCAATTACAGCAACATCTTCATCTCTAAAGAAAGCGGCGTCACAAACAGCACAATATGATACGCCTTTTCCAGCATATTCTTCTTCGCCAGGAACTCCAAGATGCTTATGAACTGCACCAGTAGCAATAACGACCGCACCAGCTTCGTATTCACCTGAATCAGTTTTAACGATCTTTTTATTGCCATCTTGGATAATACTTTGTACATCGCCATAAGCAAATTCAGCTCCAGCATTTGTAGCCGTTTGATACATTTTTTCGCCTAATTCAGGTCCTTGAATATCAACAAAGCCAGGATAATTATCAATGCCAGCAGTATTATTCATTTGGCCGCCATAAATACCACGATCCAAAATAACTACTTTCAAATTAGCTCGAGCGGCATATAAAGCAGCAGTTAAACCACCAGGTCCTGCTCCAATTACAATTACATCGTAGTTTTTTTTCTCAGCCATATTCTCGCCTCTATTCTTACTTTTTGTAAGTATATATTACTATGAACAAATAAAAATTGCAATCTTTTTGCTTATAGTTGAATTTCTGGCTTAGGATTTCTTCCCATCATTGTCTTAATTTCTTGATCTACATCGGCATTTTCATATAAAACACGGTAAATAGCTTCACTAATTGGCATATCAATATTCTTTTCTTCTGCTAATTCATGTACAGCTTTAACAGTCGTAGCACCTTCAACAACTTGGCCCATATGGTCTAAAACATAATCAAGACTCTTTCCTTCTCCAATTTGCTTACCTGCACGCCAATTACGAGAATTTTGAGAAGTTGCTGTTACAATTAAATCACCAATTCCTGAAAGACCTGAAAAAGTCATTGGTTTTGCGCCGAAGTATTTAACTCCTAAACGAGTAATTTCAGCTAAGCCTCTAGTCATTAAAGCAGCTTTTGCATCATCACCATATCCTTTACCAACTAGGATACCTGCAGCGATTGCAATAACATTTTTCACTGCTCCACCTACTTCAACTCCCACTAAATCATCATTAGTGTAGAAACGGACATAGTTATTTGAAAATATCTTTTGTACTCTCTTAGCATTTTCTTCACTAGTAGATGCACAAGCAATTGCAGTTAAATCCTTTTGAGCAACATTTTCAGCATGACTAGGGCCTGAAATAGCTACTATTTTTTCACTATCATTTGGATAAACTTCCTCAGTTAAAATATCTGAAATTAGTTTTTTACTTCCTGGTTCAATTCCTTTAGTTGCAGTTACCAATAAAGGAGTAGCGCCAGTTTTATCTAATATTTTACGTACATTTTTAGCAACAATACGAACTGCTTTAGTTGGTAAAACAAATAAAACAATTTCGGCACCATCCAATGCTTTTTCTAAATCTCCAGTAGCGGGCACATTCGGATTAAGTTTCCAATTTTTCATGTAGTGAGTATTAGTATGATGTTCATTAATTTCTTGGTTAACACTATCAATGTTTCCATATAATACTACATCATTTCCGTTATCAGCTAACATTGAACCAAGAACAGAACCCCATGAACCATTACCTAAAACTGCAATCTTTGCCATTTTTTTACTCAAACTTTCTATAAAAAATTATTTCTTTCAATCTCTATTATACGGGTATTTTAAACCGCTGCCAGCTAAATACCACTTTGGCTTTACAACTTTACGACGATAAATCCAAAGAATAATTGCGCCAAAAAACAAAATCAAGCTCAATGCTTGTGAAACTCTAATTGTATTAGCAATGTATAAACTATCCGTTCTCATCCCTTCAACAAAGAAACGAACAGCGGAATACCAAATTACATAACTTAAAAATATTTCTCCACGCTTAAAAAGATGTTTTCTATGACGTAAACTTAAAATCAAAATTAAGCCAATCAAATTTAATGTCGACTCATACAAATAAGTCGGTTGGTAATATGAACCATTAATATACATTTGCTGAATAATGAAATGTGGCAAATGTAGACTTTCTAGAAAGGATAAAGTGGTTTTAGCACCATGCGCTTCTTGATTCATAAAATTACCCCACCGAGCAATTACCTGGGCAGCCATTACACCTGGAGCTATGATATCAAGCATTAGAAATGGCGGTAGCATTCGTTGATGACAAAAAATTAACAACACTATTAGTCCAGCGATCAAACCACCATAAATAGCAATCCCACCATTCCAAATAGCAATTATTTGGTCGGGATGTTGAGAAAAATAGCCCCATTCAAAAACTACATAATATATTCGAGCTCCAATAAAACCAATCGGAACTGCCCAAAGGAGGAAGTCAATGAAGTCATCAGGCATAATATGCCTTTTCTTTCCTTCATTAATTGCCATTAAAGTTGCTACTAAAACTCCCGTAGCCATTAAAATACCGTACCACTTAACTTGAAGCGGGCCCAGATTAAAAGCTACAGGATTTAAGGCTAAACTCATTTCCTGCTTTCACCCTCGTCTTTTTTAGAATTGTCTGAAATTAATTCAGTTAGATTTTGTTCAAATTTTTGACTAGCATCATAACCCATTTTCTTAGCTCTGAAATTCATAGCTGCCACTTCAATAATAATAGCTAGATTTCGGCCCACTTTAACTGGAACAGTTACTTGCGGTACATCTACTTCAAAAATTTCACGCGTCTTTTCATTAAACCCTAAGCGATCATAATTAGCTTTTGGATCCCAATTTTGCAAACAAATTATCAATTGAATTTCAGTACTGTCTTTAACTGCTCCAGCACCAAAAAGATTCATCACATCAATAATTCCAATTCCGCGAATCTCCATTAAATGCTTTAAGATCTTAGGAGCTTCTCCCACTACAGTCTTATCATCTTTTTGGTAAACATCAACTCGATCATCCGCAATTAAACGGTGTCCTCGTTTAACTAAGTCTAGGGCTGTTTCTGACTTACCAACACCAGAATTTCCAATGATCAATACACCCATTCCATAGATTTCTACTAAAACACCGTGAATACTCTTTCGAGGTGCAAGTTTTTCATCTAGAAATTGAGTAATGACACTCGATAAATGTGTTGTAGCCATATTACTGGAGAGAACAGGTATATTTTCTTTCTCAGCTGCTTCAAGCATCTCTGAAGGAATTGGTAAACCTCGGGACACAATGAAACAAGGCGTTTCTGGGGTTGCCATTTTGGTAAATACTCGCTCACGCAAATCGTGATCTAGTCGTGCACTATAAGAAATTTCTGTTCTTCCTAGCAATTGAATTCTATTTTTAGGATAGAAATCAAAATAACCTGTTAATTCTAAACCTGGACGTGAAATATCAGAAGTATCAATTAACTTTTGATCTAGATATTCCTTTCCTTCAACCACTCTAAGTGAAGGGAGATCTTTTACTAATTCACTGACTTTAACTGCTTCAACCATTTTTGTTATCCTCTTTATCTTCTACATCTTTGACTGAAACATTTCGTGCTTTCTTTCGCTTTTGATTATTAGTGGATGGCTGCACTGGATTATGGCTATCAGTTTTTTCTGTATCTTTTTTGTTACCAGAAAACTTAGCCAGTAGCCAAATAATCAAAGCAACAATTATAGCAACAGGTAACAAGCCAATAAAGAATTTAAATATTGAAAATAAAATACTTAAAATCACTAAAGCAGCTAATACCAATATTAAAATAGTTACAAATCCCATAGATCTTTTCCTTAAACTTTAATTCGGATTTTTTTGGCTCAATAGCCACTGTAAATAAGCATAAATAAAATTATCTAATTTTCCATCCATTACACCATTTACATCACTGCTTTCAAAATTAGTCCGATGATCTTTTACCATATTGTAAGGATGAAAAACATAAGAGCGAATTTGAGAACCAAAGCCAATTTCTTTTTGATTACCTTTAAGTTCTTCTGTCTGCTTTCTTTTCTTCTCTTCTTCTAGCTGGAATAACTTTGCCCGTAACATATTCATTGCAGTTTCTCTATTTTGCAATTGGGATCGCTGAGCCTGCGATGAGGTAACAATACCGGTAGGTAAGTGGGTAATTCGAACTGCACTAGAAGTCTTATTAATATGCTGACCTCCAGCACCACTTGAACGATAAACGTCAATTCTTAAATCATCTGGATTAATATCAACCTCAATACTTTGATCAATCTCTGGTATTACTTCTACAGAAGCAAAAGATGTATGCCGTCTTTTTGCCGAATCAAAAGGAGATATTCTTACTAATCTATGCACACCATTTTCAGATTTAAGTAATCCAAAAGCATTTTTTCCCTGAATCCGGATGCTTACACTTTTAACACCAGCTTCTTCACCAGGTTCATAATCTTCAATTTCAAATTTCAAATCATGACTAGCTGCATAGCGTTGATACATTCTTAAAAGCATATCAGCCCAATCCATAGCCTCAGTACCACCAGCACCGGGATGGATTTCCATTAAAGCATTATGTTGATCATACTTATCTGATAACAATAATGATAATTCATAATCATGAAAACTTTGTGATAATGACACCATTTCTTCAGATAATTCTTCACTCAATTCAGGATCTGGATCTGCTTTAAGTAACTCTAAAGCAGTTTGAGCATCATCGAATTTTGCTTCAAGTTGCTTAAAGTTTTCACTTTTTTCCTTCATTCGATTAGTATCATTAATTAAACTCTGAGCCTGCTCTTGGTTATCCCAAAAACCAGGTTCTGCCATTTTTTGCTCATTAATCGCAATACCCTCATTCAATGAATCGAAGTCAAAGAGACCTCCTGAAATGCTCTAATTTAGGACTAAGATCATTTAATTCTGCTTGAATTTCACTAATCTCCATTTTTATTTTCCTCACATTACAAAATTAATTTTTACTTTAATAATAGCAAAAAAGAGAGACATTATCTGCCTCCCTTTGTTTTTATCGACTAATGTTTTGTCTTATTTGAGCCTTCATAAATAGACGGGTGGCATCAAATTCGATATTACTGATCATTTCCTCAAACATTCTATAGCCAGCTTCTTGATATTCAACTAATGGATTTAATTGTCCATATCCTCTTAGACTAATAGATTGTCGTAATTGATCCATGGCATCAATATGATCAGTCCAACGTTCATCTACAACACGCAAAATAACAACTTTTTCAAATTCTAACATTTGCTCAGGATCAGCAAGTTGCTTTTCTTTTTCGGCATAATTGTCTTCTGCAATCTGATAAAGTCTCTTCTTAAGTTCTTCTGCGCTTAAGTGCTTCATATTAAGCTTTTTAGTAGTTTCTTCATCAGTAATGGCAGAGGAAATGAAGTCTCTTATTTGATCATTACGCCAATCTTTTTTATCACCTTGGGTGTACATATCAATTTGATGATCAATAGTCCGTTTAATCATTGGCATTAAAACATTTTTCAATGATTTTTCTTCAGAGATAACTTGCATTCTTTCCCCGTAAATAATTTCACGTTGCGTACGCATAACATCATCGTATTGTAAAGTTTGCTTACGGGTGTCATAGTTATTTCCTTCAACACGCTTTTGAGCTGATTCAACTTGTCTAGTAATCATACGTGATTCAATGACTTTATCATCATCATTATCAGATATTCGATCAAGGAATAATTTTACTCGATCTCCACCAAAACGCTTCATCAAATCGTCTTCTAGAGAAAGATAAAATCTTGTTACACCTGGATCCCCTTGACGACCGGATCTACCACGAAGCTGATTATCAATACGACGAGACTCATGACGCTCAGTACCAATAACAGCTAAACCGCCTAATTCTTTAACACCGGGTCCTAATTTAATATCAGTACCACGACCAGCCATGTTAGTAGCAATGGTAACTGCTCCTCTTTGACCGGCATTCATAATGATCTCTGCTTCTTTAGCATGGTTTTTAGCATTCAAAACTGCGTGTGGAATACCTGCTTGATTAAGCATTTGACTTAAACGTTCAGAGCTTTCAATAGCTACAGTACCAACCAATACAGGTTGTCCTTTTGCATGACGTTCCTTAATTTCTTTTACTACAGCTTCAAATTTAGAATCTAAAGTTGGATATAAAATATCAGGCAAGTCTTTACGAGCAATTGGACGGTTAGTTGGAATAGTGATTACTTCCATGTTATAGATTTCACGAAATTCTTCTTCTTCCGTCTTCGCTGTACCTGTCATACCTGCCAGCTTTTTATACATTCTAAAGAAGTTCTGGTAAGTAATGGTTGCTTGAGTTTTAGACTCTTCTTGAATCTTAACCCCTTCTTTTGCCTCAATAGCCTGGTGAAGTCCATCAGAATAACGACGGCCTTCCATTACACGTCCAGTGAAAGAATCAACAATCATAACTTCGCCATTTTGAACCACATAGTCGATATCTTTCAACATAATGTAGTTAGCTCTTAAAGCTTGATCAATATGGTGAACTAAGACTTGGTTATCAATATCATACAGGTTCTTCAAACCAAAGTGTTCACAAGCTTTTTTGATTCCTTGATTGGTCAAATTAATTGTTTTAGTTGGCCAATCAATCTTGTAGTCACCATGGTCTTCATCATCATCTACATCGTCATCACTTTTATCTTCAACTAAAGTTTTAACAAAACGATCAGCACGAATATATTCACTGTTTGCTTGCTCTGCTTGTCCAGAAATAATTAACGGTGTTCTAGCCTCATCAATTAAAATTGAGTCAACCTCATCGATAATTGCATAGTTAAGTGGACGTTGAACCATTTGATCTTTGTAGACAACCATATTGTCTCTTAAATAATCAAATCCTAATTCTGAGTTTGTTGAATAAGTAACGTCACAGTTATAAGCATCTCTCTTTTCATCTGCAGACATTGAATTAAGGTTTAACCCTACAGATAAACCGAGCCATTTATATAATTGCCCCATTTCGCTTTCGTCACGGCTAGATAGGTATTCATTAACTGTTACCACATGAACACCTTTCCCCGTTAGAGCATTTAAATAAACTGGCAAAGTAGCAGTTAAGGTCTTACCTTCTCCAGTCATCATTTCTGCGATATTACCGTAATGAAGTGCAATACCACCAATAATTTGAACACGGAAAGGATATAATCCTAAAACTCTTTTTGCACCTTCACGTGCTGTAGCAAATGCTTCTGGTAGAATATCGTCTAACGTTTCACCATTTTTTAAACGCTTACGGAATTCTGGTGTCTTTGCTTGGAGCTGCTCATCAGATAATTTTTCGTACTCGTCTCCTAAAGATTCTACCTTAGTTGCTAATTTTTCAAATTTCTTTAATTCTCTTCTATCGTTATCGTAAATTTTTTTAAGAATATTAGCCATTTAATCGGTCCTTAAATTTAAATTTTGTGCACAAATCTAAAATAATACTATGTAATTTTAACATTAATTTGTAAAAATGAGAAACCTACTATTGCAAGAAAAAGCCTCTTAAGCTTATCGCTGCTCAAGAGACTCTTAATTTATAAGATTGTTTTAATTATTCGTTAGTTTCAATCAAGCCATAACGACCATCATTTCTGCGGTATACAATGCTTGTTCCATTTGTATCTGCATCTTCAAAAACAAAGAAATCATGACCCAACAAGTCCATTTGTAAAACGGCTTCTTCTGCACTCATTGGCTTTAAATCCAAATGCTTGTTACGAACAATATCAAATTCTTTAGGTGCTTTCTTTTCTTCTTCTAAGTCTTCATAGAAGAAATCTTTTAAGCCCTTCTCACGACTCTTTCTGTTAATACGAGTCTTGTACTTTCTAATTTGACGTTCTAGTTTTTCAGAAACAAAGTCAATACTCTTGTACATATCATCAGTTGTATCTTCTGCACGTAAAACTAAGTATGGAAGTGGGATTGTTACTTCCACCTTAGCAGTGTGATCTGGATAAACCTTTAAATTGATATGAGCAATTACATCAGAATTGATTTCGAAGTACTTTTCGAGCTTATTCAATCTCTTTTGAACATAATCTCTTAAGGCATCAGTAACTTCGACATTTTCTCCACGAACATTGTATTTTAACATTGTAGATTCTCCTTCCAACGTCTTATGACGTTTTTCTTTACACTTATAGTATAGCAAATTGTAAGCGGTTTTACTAATGATTTATCTGCTAATTGTAAAACTATTTATTTTACAATTAGGGTAAACTTCTAAAAGAGCATCTCGTGCATGATATAACGTTCGACCAGTTGTATAAATATCATCTAATAATAAAATTTTTCCACTAATATTTTTATTATCGATAGCCGAAAAGGTTTGCTTAGTCAATAACCGTTCTTCCCTATTCTTTTCTCCCTGAGCTTTCTCCGTATCTGACTTAACTAATAATTTCGTTAAAGGAACTAACTTTTGATAAATAGCATAAATTGTATCAAATCCTCTTTTTTCTAGATGACTGGGCGAGCTCGGAACGGGAACATAATAGTCAGCTGCTGGTAACTGATCAATTAATTCAGCTAGGACATGACACAAAATATAATCTCCATATCTTTTGTACTGCACCATAACATCATGGAAAGTATCATTATATTGATATAAAGAACGATTATCTAACAAATTGCCTGTATATTTCCGCTTCCACTGTAGACAATCATTACATAGTCCTTTCGTATCTATTTCTTTATTACAACCTGAACATATTTTTCCTTTCTTTTTAACAAACTTTTTTAGACATTCAGAACAAGTATATCTTTCCTTGTACTTAACAAATAAAAACAATTTCTCATAGTTTATCTCTCTGCGAAAAGAGGAGTGACACAATAAACAATTATTCACTTATTCATCATCCTAATCTGTTTCATCGCTTGTCGGATATTTTTCGTATATTTGTGATAACAAAATAAAACTAGTCCATCTCTATCATCAGCACTTCTTCCTACTCGACCGGCAATCTGAACTAGACTTGGAGTATTGTAAATTGGGTCATCTGCCGCAATTACAATTACTTGAACATGTTTAAAAGTTACTCCTCGTTCTAAAATCGTTGTTGTTAGTAAAATATCAATTTCTTGATTACGAAATCTAGCGACTTTACTTTGCCTTTCTTTGTTACCCGCATATACACTTACAATCTTTTTCTCTTTAAAAACAGCAGTCAAATGTTTTTTATATACGGGCAAATCTTTGATTCTCGGAACAAATACCAGAAGAGGTTTGTTCATATCTATAATTTTCCTAATCTGTTTAATCAGAGCAGGATGAACTTTTCCTTTATTAGAAATAAAAGGTTTAAAGAAATATTTTTCTTTTGGTACAGGTAGTAATCCTTTATGAAATCTTCTCTTCAGCAAAGAATAATTAATTGCCTTACCTTTAGCCTGTTTTAGCAATTTTTTATCTGGAGTCGCAGTTAGAAAAAATGTACATCCCTTTTCTTTTACAGCATTTTTAGCTGCAAAATGAAGCATTTTATTTTCATAAAAGGGAAAAGAGTCTACTTCATCAATCACAATCAAATCAAAAGCCCGGTAAAATTTTAAAAGTTGATGTGTTGTGCATATGACAAATTGCTCATCTTTTGCATCATGGTATTCACGTCCATGGTATTTTCCAATTTCCACATTTTCAAATGCTGCTTGAAAGCGGGGAAATAATTCATCAACTACGTCAATTCGAGGCGTAGCAATTGCTATTCGGAAACCATTTTTTAAAACTTCTTCTACTACTTTAAAAAGCATCTCTGTCTTACCGGCTCCAGTTACTGCATGAATTAAATGATTTCGTCGTTCTTTAAAGGAATTAACTAACTCATTAGAGATCAACTCCTGTTGATTAGTTAATTTTCCCTGCCAACTTAGTGGAGTAACTATTTTAGGATAGGTACTTTTTTCAATGTTTCTTTCTAAATTCTTCTCTTCACTTATTCTTCCAACCCCAATACATTCTCGGCAATATAAATATCCATTAGGTAATCTTGCATCTGCTTTAGTGTTACATCGTTGGCATAAACCATTTATCATTGCAGGAACTTTTGTCGTCTTACTATTTATGTTATGGTTATTTTGACTATCTATTCATTGGCGTCCTTTTAATTCACTCATCAATATCACCCTATATTAATTACGCAAATGGAGGCGATTTTTTTGTCATCAAAACAACTAAACTATTTAACAATCAGTAAATCGGGTCAACATGAGATAGTTATCAAAAAAAGTAGATTCATCTGCTCGTTAGCTCGTACTAAAACAGTGGAAGAAGCCCAAACATTTATTGAGCAAGTTTCAAAAAAATATCATGATGCAACTCACAATACATATGCTTATACTTTAGGATTAAATGATAATCAAGTTAAGGCCAGTGATAATGGTGAACCTTCCGGAACAGCAGGTATACCTGAACTAAAAGCTCTGCAATTAATGAAATTAAAAGATGTGACTGCTGTAGTCACAAGATATTTTGGTGGCATTAAGTTGGGCGCTGGTGGATTAATCCGCGCTTATTCAAATTCCGTAACTGAAGCCGCTCAAAATATTGGCGTTGTAAAATGCGTCATGCAGCAATTAATTGAATTTACAATTCCTTATAATCGACTTGATGAGGTTAATCACTATTTAAATGAAAATAAAATCCTAATTGATAATCAAATATATACTACTGATGTAACAATCCAAATTTTCCTAGATCTAGATCAAATCACTCAAGTTAAAGAGGATCTAATTAATTTATTATCGGGAAAAGTAGATTTCAAGAAAATAGACCAAAGATTTAATGAAATTCCTGTTACTAATTTAAATTTCCACGAACAATAAAAAAGATTTACGTTGTTTTAACGTAAATCTTTTTTATTTGTATTCTTTTTATTTAATCGTCTCACTTTTACTTCAGGATCTGCACGTTCCATTTTATTAATAGTGTGTTGAAGAAAATGCAGAAGTGGTTTATATTTTTCGCCTAATAATCCGATCGTTTCAACAAAAAGCTCAACTGCGAATAACAGACCTAAAATCAATAACCAGATCCCCCAGCGAGGAGACACTAATGAAAGCAATGAAACAAAAGAAAAAATAAGTGAAATTCCATAAATAGCTAACACAGTTTGACGATGGGATAATCCCATTCGCATTAATTGATGATGCAAGTGATGTTTATCAGCTTGAGATATATTTTTTTTATTTAATTTTCGCCTAATCATTGCATAAACTGTATCAGTAATCGGAACACCCAAAATAAGAATTGGAACTAATAATGACACAAAAGTTACATTCTTTAATCCTTTTAACGATAGGACGGAAATCATAAAACCAATATATAAAGCACCTGTATCTCCCAAAAATATCTTTGCAGGATGAAAATTATAAGGTAAAAAGCCCAATAAACAAGCTGCTAACATAATACACATAATTGGAACATAGTGTTGCCAACTCTTTAAAAAGAAGAAACCAACAATTCCCATTGTTACAAGAGAAATTAAGGTGACACCGGTA
This sequence comes from Lactobacillus johnsonii, assembly GCF_014058685.1. Taxonomy (NCBI): domain Bacteria; kingdom Bacillati; phylum Bacillota; class Bacilli; order Lactobacillales; family Lactobacillaceae; genus Lactobacillus; species Lactobacillus johnsonii. Next base: position 1,407,759 of record NZ_CP059055.1, read on the forward strand.
GCTAAACCATCTAAACCATCAATAAGATTGACAGCATTTGTTAAGGCAAGAATCCAAAAAATAGTAAGGGGAAAACTCCACCAACCTAGTTGAATATGGCCTAAAAATGGCAAGCTTAACTCTCTTACTTTAATTCCAGCTAAGAAATATACAACCAGGGATGCAACAAAAATCCCAAACATTTTTTGTCTCGGCTTTAATTCTAAAATATCATCAATCAAACCAGTTAAGATAATAACACTGGATGCCAATAATACTGAAAAAAGTTCATGAGTCGGAAAATCCTTCCGTAATAAGACAAATTCTCCAATATTAAAAGCTACAAATATTGCTAATCCACCAATAGTAGGCATTGGCTTTTTATTGATGCGACGAGCATTTGGATTATCAACTGCACCTAATACAAAAGCTAATTTTCTAATAAAAGGAGTTATAGCAGCAGTAATAATTACTAATAAGAATATTTTAACAATTGTTTGAAACATAACAATCTACTTTCTTAAACTTCTTTTTTTCATTATACCTACACCCCAATATAAACACAATAAAGCGGTAAACAAAAAAGACGAATCTTAAAGATTCGTCTTTACTTAGCTATTGCAACAGCACGTTTTTCTCGAATAACCGTAACCTTAATGTTACCAGGATATTCCATATCTTGTTCAATTTGATTTCTAATATCATGAGCAAGAATAGTAGTACGAGCATCTGAGATCTTATCTGGCTCAACCATTACCCTTATCTCACGTCCTGCTTGAATTGCATATGCTTGTTTTACACCAATGTGTCCCTTTGCAATCGTTTCTAGTTGTTCTAGTCGACGAATATAGTTTTCTAGAGATTCACTTCTAGCACCTGGTCGAGCTGAAGAAATCGTATCAGCAGCTACAACTAACTCTGCAATAAAGGATAACTTAGGAACATCATCATGGTGAGCAGCAATTGCATTCACAACCAAATCTGGTTCATGATACTTTCGTGCAAGTTCAACACCAATTTCTACATGGGAACCCTCAATTTCATGATCAATTGACTTCCCAATATCGTGTAATAATCCTGCGCGTACCGCTATTTTTTCGTCTAAACCAAGTTCAGCAGCCATCACACCTGTTAATTTACCGACCTCAATAGAATGAGATAAAACATTTTGTCCATAAGACGTCCGATACTTTAAGCGTCCTAAAATCTTTACCAATTCTGGATGCATCTTATGAATACCAAGTTCCATTAAGGCACTTTCACCAGCTTCGTAAATATCATCATTTACTTCTTTACGAGCACGATCAACCATTTCTTCTATCCGCGCTGGATGAATTCGACCATCTTTAATTAAACGCTCTAAAGCTCTTTTTGCAATTTCACGTCTAATTGGGTCAAAACCACTTAAGACTACTACATCTGGAGTATCATCAATGATTACATCTACACCAGTTAAAGCCTCAAATGAACGGATATTTCTACCCTCACGGCCAATGATACGACCTTTCATATCATCACTTGGTAAATTAACAACTGAAACAGTTTTTTCAGAAACCGTATCGGCTGCACTACTTTGAATTGCATCAACAATTACTTTACGAGCAAAATGATCTGCTTTTGCCTTAGCAAGTTGATTACTTTCTTCAATCATTTCTGCTCTTTCCTTAACCAATTGGTCTGAAAGTTTATCTAAAACGATCTTTTTAGCATCTTCTTGATTCAACTCTGCAACTTCATAGAGCTTTTTCTCTCGCTCGGTCACTAATTGATCGGCTCTATTTTCTTTTTCTAGAACTTGAGCCTGCAATTTTTTAATTTGGTTTTCTTTCTGTGTGAGTTGTGAATCTTTTTGATCCAACAAACTATCTTTATGATCAATAGCATCTTCACGTTGCAGTAAGCGATTTTCTTGTCTAGAAACCTCTTGACGTCGTTCATTAAGTTCATTATCCACTCTTTCGCGATAATGATGAATTTCTTCTTGTGCTTCCAGAATTTTTTCTTTTTTTGCATCTGCTGCAGCTTTCTTCATTGCTTCTTTTTGTGAAGCAAGATCAGCTTCTACAGCTTTAGCTTTACTTTCTGCATCTGCCAAGATGTGTTTTGCATCATGGGCTGCATTCTGTGCTTGAGTTTCCCACTTATTTTTACGGATACTATAGCCAGCACAACCTCCAACTAAGACAGAAACAATAGCGACAGCAACAGGAACTAAAATTGTATTTACCATATTTTTACTATCGCCTTTTTTATAGAATTATTTCACACATTATTAATAATAAAAGTATCCGGAAGTGATGTCAATCATACAAAAAACCTTGGCCTCTAAAAGCCAAGGTTTAACTGTATCTGTCGATTATTTTTTTTCATCGGAAGCATCTTTGTTTACTGGTACTTCCTTGTCCTGTTTTACCTTTTCAGGATTTTCTCGTTCTTCAATTGCTTTAGCATCAATTCCATAAGCTTCACGAACTTTTTCTTTTACTTCTTCGTAAACATCAGGATGCTCTTCTAGATATTGCTTAGCATTCTCGCGGCCTTGTCCAATGCGATCATCCCCATATGAATACCACGAGCCAGCTTTCTTAATGATATCTTTATCAGCAGCCATATCAATTAACTCACCAGTTTGAGAAATTCCTTTCCCATACATGATATCGACTTCTGCCACTTTAAATGGAGGAGCAACTTTATTTTTTACAACCTTTAATTTAACTCGGTTACCAATTACGTCTGATCCTTGTTTAATTTGTTCTGCTCTACGTACTTCTAATCTAATCGTAGAGTAAAACTTCAAAGCACGTCCACCAGGAGTAGTTTCTGGATTTCCAAACATAACCCCAACTTTTTCACGAATTTGGTTAATGAAAACAGCAATAGTTTTAGTTTTAGAGATATTTCCTGAGAGTTTACGTAAAGCCTGACTCATTAATCTGGCTTGTAAACCAACATGTGAATCTCCCATGTCACCGTCAATTTCGGCTCTTGGTACTAACGCAGCCACGGAATCCACAACTAAGATATCAATTGCACCACTCGCAATAAGCGTATCTGCAATTTGCAGACCTTCTTCACCAGTGTTTGGTTGAGATAAAATTAAGGAATCAATATCAACACCTAATGCTTCGGCATAAGCAGGATCCATCGCATTTTCCGCATCGATATAAGCTGCCGTTCCTCCACGCTTCTGAACTTCTGCAACAGCATGAAGAGCCACAGTTGTTTTACCAGAACTTTCTGGTCCATATACTTCAATAATTCGTCCACGAGGATAGCCACCAACTCCAAGAGCTGCATCTAAAGCTAGTGAACCGGAAGGAATAGTGGAAATTTGAGTGTCTACTTTTTCACCCATGCGCATCACTGCGCCTTTTCCAAAGTCTTTTTCAATCTTCTTTAAGGCAATGTCTAAAGCCTTCTTTTTATCATCTTTAGCCAAATCTCTTCCTCCTTATTCCATTTATAATAATTATACTTGGTTTGACTACCTAAAAGCAAGAAAAATACGAACTAGCGTTCAATATTATATTTCTCTATTTTTTATTACGCATTTTTTATTAATTTTTTTCAAAAAAAAGAAGCATCTCTGCTTCTTTTAATCTTAAATTTCACCTTTAAATACGTCGCCGCTTTGCTTAAAGTAATCGTAACCAGAGTAAATAGTAAAGATTAAGCAAATGTACAATAAGATTGTACCAATATAGTACACATCACCAAGCAATAAGAAAATAATCGAGAGCATCTGAGTCGTAGTTTTAATTTTACCTGGCATTTTTGCTGCTAAAACTTGGCCTTTATTTTCAGCCAAAATCAAACGTAAACCAGTGACGGCTAATTCACGACAAACAATAATAGCTACTACCCATGCAGGCGCTAAATTTAATGAAATTAAAAATACAAAAGCTGTCATCGTTAGCATTTTATCTGCTAATGGATCAGCAAATTTTCCGAAGTTGGTAACTAAGTTTCTTGAACGAGCAATATGTCCATCCAAAAAATCAGTTATTGATGCCACTGCAAAAATTACAGCTGCTAACACATGAGACCAATAAATATGTGCTCCTAAGAAAGTTGCACTACCTGCTGGCCAATTAAAGATTAAGACTAGCATAAAAACTGGAATCATGAAAATTCTAAACATAGTTAATTTATTTGGTAAATTCATTAACGGTTACTTTGACCTCCATTATTTTGGGTAGTATTAGTTTGACCTTGTGTGTTCTGCGTATTTTGCGTATTGTTTTGAGTAGTTTGGCCATTTTGTGTATTTTGATTTTGTTGGTTTTGTTGTGTTTGATTATTTACATTATTAGTTGAACTTTGAGTAGTTGCACTACTTTGACGAGTACTACTACTTTGGCTACTTTGATTACTCTGTCCAGCAAATGTAAATCTAATTGTCATTGGTAAAGCTGGATTAGTTGCATTATGTGCATTTACCTTCTTACCGGCTAAAGTCAAAGTAGTTGATACACTATTCCCCATTTGTACAGAAACATTGTTTACATTTTCTGGTAATTGAACTGAGTGCTTCTCATTAGCTTTCAAAGTTCCTTGCCAAACAGAAGAACCATTTACTAAAATTTGTGCCCAAACATCATTCTTAGTGGTTCCTAAAGTTAAAGTTCGGTCACTCTTCAATCCACTAACACGGTAACTATTATTACCTAAACTAGAAATTTTAACTTCTGAGGTTGTAGTTTTTGGAGTTGATTTCTTCTTTGATGAAGCTTTAGATTTTGAAGATTTGATATGAGAAGAAACGGTTACATTCTCAGCTTGATTTGCTGACTGTTGATTGGTTCCAGTAAAGAAGCGAGTGTAAACAATATAAACTACTAGAATTACTAGAACAACACCAACTACTGTTGCAATTTGAGGTAAATAGTTACGCCATAGTCCCTTACGACTATTAGTTGTCTCTTTAATTCTTTCGCTCTTATTGTCGATTGAATTTTCAACATATTCTTCTGGTTTTGCTTCAGGTACTTCAGATTTATAATCTGCTAATAATTCCTTGCCGTTAAGACCAACAACATCAGCAAATTGCCTAATAAAGGCTCTAACGTAAAAATCTCCCGGTAATTGATCAAAATCATCATTTTCAATTGCTGTAAGATATCGACGCTGAATCTTAGTTATTTTTTCTACATCTTCAATTGACATGCCCTTTGCCTTACGAGCACTGCGTAATTTATCTCCAATATCTGCCATAATATCCTCTCAACTTTTTGCAATAATTCAAATATGAGTATACCAAACTAATCGACCATTAAACAAGCCAGCCACCATCGACATAAATAGTTTGTCCAGTTAAATAGTCTGAACGTTCATCAAGCAAATTTTCTACCCAAAAAGATATATCCTTCGGATCTGCCAATCTTCCTGCAGGAATTTCATTTTTAACTTCATTTAAAGTTTCAGCATCAAAAATTGCATTCATTGGTGTATCAACTGCTCCAGGAGCAATCACATTTACAGTTAAATTAGCCGATGCTACCTCACGTGCATACCCTTGTACAAAGCTTGATAATCCACCTTTACTGGCACTATACACACTCTCTAGCGCACTTGCTTGTCCTCCATACACAGATCCAATAAATATTATTCGGCCATGTGCCTGCTTTAAAAGCTGGGATTCTAAAAGGGAAGTTATCTTTATCGGAGCTAATAAGTTAATTTGGATAATCTTCTCAATTTCATCTAATTCTTGACTTCCAAGAAATTGATAATTAGTGATTCCTTGTGTAAAAATTACAGCACTTATTGGTAAGAGATTTGATATTATTTTTTTAATTACATCATCTTCAGCCAAAAAATTTAATTTTAATGAAAAAAATTCTTGGTCTGGATAGTTTTCAATGAATTCCTGTACCATTTTACCGGCTTCTTGTTGGTTATGATTGTAATGAATATATAAAGACCAGCCATTTTCAGCCATATTTTCTGCAATAGCTCTTCCTATTCCACCAGTTGCTCCGAAAATTATTGCACGCTTCATTTAGTTAGCTTCCTCTTTACCTTTTAAAGTTGTAGTAAATATATCACTTTTATCCAATATATTTTCAACAGCTGTATAAAATTCATTAAAACTTAAAGATTGAATTGCTTGAGCTGCCGAATTAAAATTGTCATTTTCAAGTCCATATTCTGCTTCTTCAATAGCAATTGTACTAAGATCATCAAATTCTCTAATAGTCTGTGCCAATGCTTCCTTTTTTTGAAATACAAAGGACTCTTCCGTAACAGGAACTTCCAAAAGTTGGCTCTTAATATTCTTTAAAAACAAATCTGGCTTACTAGAAGCGCCGATAATTGTAGCAAAATTACCCGCAGTAGTATATGAGACCTGCAGCTCCATTGGTGAATTTAGAATACCTTGTTTTTGCATCTTTTCAAACCAAGGACTAGTTACTCCTAGCTTTGCTTGAAGCATCATTTCAAAAATACTTTGTGCTGTGCTATTCCTCAAACCTACTTTTTTAAAGTCAGGTAGTTTTATTCCTATACCGACCCTAGACGTAATTAAATCGGATGCAATAATTTTATTATGCTCTTTTTGAGAATTTACAATGGATAATTTTTTAGGTGCAACTTTTTTAGAAATTAAATATTTACTCTCAAGTTTCCCTACCTCACGTAAAATTTCTTTAGTTTGGTTTTCGCTGAATCCACCACAAGCAACAAATTCCATCCGGCAACTAACATAGTTATTGTCATAAATTTCTTGTAAAATTTCTGGCGTCATTTTTTTCAAACTAGATTTTGTACCGGTTAAATCTTCTGCCAAACTTGTTTTCGGAAACATCATTTGCATTAATTCATAATTTACTTGCCAATTGGGGTCGTCTTGATACATCGCTAATTCTTGAGCAATAATTTTTGATTCTTTAGCAACATTGCTTTTGGTGAAATGCGTTGTTCCGACTAATTCAAAAATTAATGGTAAAACCTGACGCCAATGTTCAGTAAAGCTCGCATAAAACACTGTTTCATTATAGGTAGTAAACGCTTTCGTCGAAGCTCCAAGTTCTTCAAAACGTTGCGAAATGTCACCATCTTTTTTAGTAAATAATTTATGCTCTAAAAAATGTGCTCCACCACATAATTTTTGAGGATCACTGCCACCAAAATCTACGATTATTCCCATAAACTTTTGTGCAAAAAGTGGTCTCCTAATTACTTTTGCACGAAATCCAGACTTGTAATCTCTAGTTGTTACATCTAATTTTTTCATTTTAAACAATAGCTTTCGTTAAAGTATAATTTTTGGCTGAATTCAATTAATTTATCTATCTTAAAGCGATCAACATCAGCAATTCTCTGTACAAAAGTATAGTCACGCCCTCTTAGAGCATTGGCTAGCATCTGAATCAAAATCAAATCTTGCCGATCAGTACTAATTTGGTAGTTACGCTTTAAGGCAGATTTAGCCTTAGAGAAAATTCCTTCATTCACTTTTCCATCTTGTACTGCTTTTACACCCATTTTAATTGCTTTAGAAGCAGCTGCTATTTTATCTTTAGAAATTCCTGTACTAATTAAAAATAGAGAATTATTGAGATAATTAGTCGCATCAATTGCATATGCTGCTCCTAGTTTTTTTCTAACTTCAGTAAAGAGCTTAGACGACTCATCCCCAGCAAGATATTCTCCTAAAAATAATCCACCAAATTGTTTTAAATATATTGGAAGAGATTGATCATACCCATACCCAATTAAAAGCTGTGCTTGTTCACTCTTAAATTGTATCTCTCTTTCAATTGGATTTTCTTCTGCAGGAAGAGACAATGTAGAAACTACAAAATCATCAAAATAGCCAGGCCAATCAAGTTGTGTTTGAACTAAGTCAGTTAAGCTATCGGGATCTTGTGCTTGTCCTAAACAAAAAGCTGGAGCATTTTTCAACGTATTAAAAAATGACTTAATTTCTTCTAAACTAGCGTTTTTGAGTGTCTTTTCATCCCCAAAAACACTATCTTGGTAACTAGGCATATTTCGATACCAGGTATTAAAAAATCCGCTTAAAGAAACATTCGCCGGCAACTCATAATATTGTTTTCTTTCTTGTTCGAGTTGCCTTTTTGCTAATTCTAATAATTGACCATCAAAAAGAGGCTCTTTTACCACCTTAAAGAGGGCATCCATTATTACTTTATAATTATAGTCCGGATCTAAGATTTCACGTGGTTCAACGAAATTTATAGTATAAAAAACTACGATTTGATTTCCAAATACTTCAGGAAAAACTTGCAAACTCGTATTATAAAGGTTAGAAAAAGTTTTTGCCTGTAAGTTTATACCCGGAAATTCTTTAGTGGCATTGCTCTGCATGCAAGCTAAGATATTTGCTAATGCCAGTGTTTTTTTATCTAAAGGTAAACGTAAAAAACAGCCCAACGTGGCTGTTTTAAATTTTAAATTATGGTCAATTCTAATATTTGTCATAATTACTGGTCATCGTCCTTTTCTGGTGGAATAAGTACTTGTCTAGGTTTTGATCCTTCGGATGGTCCGACAATTCCTTTAGCTTCCATTTCGTCTACAATTCTTGCAGCTCGATTATATCCAATTCTAAATCTACGTTGAAGCATAGAAACACTAGCTGATTGTTGCTTTCTCACTAAGGCTACTGCCTGATCATAAAATTCATCTTCAGGCTCATCTTCATTCTCAGCTTGACCCTCAGAATCATTTTTCGAAGGAATCATATCTTCGTTATATACGGCCTCTTGTTGTTCCTTTACCCAGGATACTATTTTTTCTACCTCAGTTACAGAGATATATGCTCCCTGAACTCGTTCAGGTTTAGCAGCACCAATTGGCAAGAAGAGCATGTCTCCACGTCCCAGAAGTTTTTCCGCACCAACTTGATCCAAAATAGTTCGCGAATCTACTCCACTAGAAACAGCAAAAGAGATTCTTGAAGGAACATTTGCCTTAATTAACCCGGTGATGACATCAACACTAGGTCTTTGAGTCGCTAAAATCATGTGAATTCCTGCTGCTCGCGCCATCTGAGCCAAACGAACAATTGCATCTTCCACATCATGCCCGGCAACCATCATTAAATCACTTAACTCATCAACAATCACTACAATATAAGGTAGCTTTTCCATTGCTGAATTATTTTTATCAGCATTATTTTCAACTACTTTTTGATTGTACTCAGTAATATTTCGAACGCCTCCAGCAGCAAAAAGCTGGTAGCGTCTTTCCATTTCTTTAACAGTTTTACGCAAGGCATTCGTTGCTAATTTAGCATCTGTAACAACAGGGATTAGTAAATGGGGAATTCCATTATATACAGAAAGTTCAACCATTTTTGGATCAATTAGTACTAACTTTACATCCTCAGGGTAAGCCTTCATCAAAACACTAGTAATAATTGTGTTAATTGCAACAGACTTACCGGATCCAGTAGATCCCGCGATTAACAAGTGTGGCATCTTACGTAAATCTGCTGAAATTACTTTTCCTTCAACATCTTTGCCTAACGGCACATCAAGCGAAACCTCTTTTGATTTTGCATCTTGATGAACCATAACATCTTTAAATGAAACGGCAGAAGTAATTCGATTCGGCACTTCAATACCAATTAATGGTTTACCTGGAATTGGAGCTTCAATACGGATATCTTTTGCAGCTAAAGCCAAAGCAAGATCATCCGCTAAGTTGACTATTTTACTTACTTTCACTCCAACTGCTGGCTGGACTTCATAGCGAGTAACCGTTGGACCTAATACAGCTTTTTTTACGATAACATGCACGCCAAAGCTCTTAAACGTTGACTCTAAAACTTCTGTATTTTTTTGAATTAAAGCCTTGTCTTGACTCTGATCTACATTTTTTATAGGTGACAATAAATTAATTGGCGGCTTTTTATAGTTGGGATTCTTTGGCTGACTACTTTGTTTTGTCTCTAAATCTCCATGATCAACAGTTTGAAGTTCTTGTTTCATCTTTTGATCTTCTTCAGCATAAGAATGTGAAGCTGGCAAATCATCTGTAGAAGTATCTTCAACTTCTGTTGCTATCGGAGTGCTTTCTTGGGAAACTTCAATTGGAGGCTCAAATTTTGGACTGCTTTCTTCCTTAACTTTATTAGAAGCCGCAGGTTCACTATTAAAATCAGACATACTTGGGAAAGTATCATCATGATTATCTAAAGGATCGGTTAGTTTTTCTCGATTATTTAATTTTTCTTGCTTATTTTGCTCATGCTTTTCAACTAAATCGCTGTATTTACTTTTTAAAGCTTCCCCAGCATCTTTATTTTTCTCAATTACTAATTGTGAACCTTTTTGAAAACCGGACAGCAAGGTAGCAAATTTCACGTTACAGATCATTAAAATACCGATTAGCATCATCAACAAAGATATTACTTCAGATCCTACGGTTCCCAAAATTGGAAAAACAAGTTGATAAAACATGCTTCCAATAAAGCCGCCACCAACCTTAGTTGTAATCTGCGCCCGGGAAAATTCTTCACCAATTGATGTCAAAAAAGCATTTACAAATCCTTGATGAATCATCATTTGATTAAAAACGCGAGAACTTTCCCAAAGGAGTAAGCCTAAGTAAAATACACCTAACCCACTACCACGCTTCAAACTGAAATGCGGGGGTTGATTATAAATAACCATCACTAAGCCAAACAAACCAAGAATAATACTAGCTAAATAGTGGCTATCACCAACGAAAAATCGAATTAAATTAATTAGTTGTTGACTAAATAAACCGAAATGAACGCAACTTAAAACTGCTACTAAAACAAGTACTATTCCTGTAATGACCCAGTCCATACTTTGCTTTTTCTTTTTAGTAGTTGTTTTTTTCTTTTTTGTTGCCCTGCGTTTTCGTTTTTTAGCCATCAAGACACCTTCTCAATCTTTTTATTTGTCATCTTTATCTTTTTGATTATCCTTGTTTAACTCGTTAAAGTTCGACTTAAAACTAAGGTTAACTGGGTGATCTAAAGTTAATTGAGTAATTTCATAAGTCAAAGTTTCAATTTCTTCAACTAAAGGTCTAGAAAGTAGTTGATACTCTGACGGTTCTAAATCTGAACCATCCCCAAAATAGTCAACAAATTGAACCACTCTAGTAATTACTCCACTAACTGTAAAGTCACCTGGAGCAGGTGATACTTCAAAAGGAACGGCAATTTCGAAATATTTGCCATTCTTACCTTCATCTTGACTACCATCTTCTAAATCTTGATAAACCTGGCGCAAGGAAACATTAACTTCATTTTTCACCTTTTGTTCATCATTTAAATCATAGTGAAAAGAACGAACTACGATTGGGGTCATATTTTTAAAATCCATTTTAATTCTCTCCTAAATTTCTTTCATAACGTTCAGGACGATTGTAATTATCCTTTAACTTATCATTTTCATAGTGATGGCTCTTTTCCATATTTGGAAAACCTTGCTGTCTTAAAGCTTCCAGCAGAACCATAGCAACTGAATTTGATAGATTATAACAACGAATATTATCAGACATAGGAATTCTAAGATTCCTATCATAATATTCTCTCATAAAAGTTTCTGGCAAGCCTGTTGTTTCTTTACCAAAAACAAAATAATAATCTTTATTGGGATCCGTATAGTCTACTTGAGCATAATTTTTTGAAGAAAACTTTGAGATTAAGTACATTTCATCATTTGGACCAAGTGTATTTAAAAAAGCTTCTAAATCATCATGCATTCTAATATCAACTTTATCCCAATAATCTAATCCAGCACGCTTCATTTTTTTATTATCAATTTGAAAGCCAAGCGGTTCGATTAAATCTAACACTGTATTAGTACCTGCACAAGTACGAGCAATATTTCCCGTATTTGCTGGCATCAATGGTTCATAAAGTACAACGTGATTTGTCATAAAAAACTCCTCTTGTAAAAAAACGCAGCACCTGTAATATGGCAAGTACCACGCTTAATTCTATCTTCAATTCTACTCTTTACTTCCTTGAGTATCACTATCTTCGATTGACTCATCATCATAAAGATTTGAAATCTTACGATAATAATTGAATAGTCTGGTTACAATTATTTTGATTACAGCATAGACAGGGATGGCAAAAATAACTCCCCATAAACCAGCTACTGCGCTTGCACCAATTAATAGCAAAATAGTTGTAACAGGATTCATATTCATCTTATTTCCCATTACTAGTGGTGAAATAACGCGTCCTTCAAGTGTTTGCTCTATAACAAAAACTATTAAGACTTTGATCAACATCATTGGAGAGCTGATTAATCCTAAAATAATTGCAGGAATAAAGGCAATAAATGTACCAAAATATGGGATCATATTCAAAATTCCAGCTAAAACTGCTAATGTAATTCCATAATTTAATCCAATTACTGAATAACCTATTGCAAACATTACTCCAACCCAGAAGGCAACAGTAATTTGACCTCGAATATAGGAAGCAACTGCTCCATTAATATCACTAAGTAAGCTTGAAAAACTAGGTTGTAGTTTTTTAGGAGCAAACTTAGTCACATAAGGATTCAAACGATGACCATCTTTTAACATAAAGAATAAAACAAATGGTGCTGTTAATAAGGTCATAAAAATCATTGTAATTACGTTAACAGCAGATGACAAGTTACTCAAGGCTAAATTGAAGCTATCCTGACCTGTTTTAAACATTTTAGTTTGTGCATCAGAAATAGCTTGATTAATTCCTCCGCGAACTCCATTTAAACGTGGATCGCGAATCATCTTTTCGAAACCTTTTTGTGCATCTTTCCAATAAGTTGGCCAATTCTTTACTAGGGAATCAGTTTGATGCTGAATAATAGGGATCAAAGTATTAATGATCCAAATCAATCCTCCTACAACGATAACAAATAGTAGAATAATCGTAATTATTCGGGGAACTTTTAATTTTTTCTCCATCCAATCAACTACTGGATCCATTAAATAGTATTGGATTGATGCAACTAAAATTGGTGGAAAAATTGCATTAAAAAATGTCCAAAAAGGATTTAACACAAAAGAAATTTGGTTAAATACCAAAATGATCAAGAAGAACAATAAAATATTAAGTAAGGCTATGCTAAAACGGTTGTTCAAAAACCACTTAACAAAAAAATTACTCTTCTGATGATGTTTTTTTACATCCATAGCTTTCCCTCTTATCTATGTTCATAGGTAATCCAGTCGCCTACCTTAAATTCTGGCATTTTTTCTTTAGAATCTTTTTCTAAATATATAGCATTAGTCATTGGCTTTTTTGGAACTTCATCAGTAAATACTAAAGTAGCATGACCAATAGCTTGCATATTCATTTGAACCATTGGCCCAACATATAAGGCTAGATAAGTAGTACCATCAATTGTGATAGAATCGTCTTTTTTAAAGACAAATTTTTCTACTGGTGTTGCTGGATCGAACCCTTGTAATACAGCAACATCCCGCAACTTATCAGTAGCTTTATTATCAAACAAAATTACGATGTTATCTGCTGGATCTAATGCTTCCGAACCAATAGCAGTAATTGTAGAATTCCATTTCATTTTTATCAACCTCTTTATTAAATTTTACCATATCAACTTATTTATCCAATAACACTTAATTGCGATTGCCTATTCTTACTAAAAGGTAGAAAATAAATATGTTATGGAAAGTTTTTATCAGGAGGCTAACATAAAAATTATGAAAGTTTGGTTTGGTGGCTATACGAGCCATGACTCAAAAGGTATTTATACTGTTAATGTTGAAAATGATGGAACTGATATTAAACTAACTAATATTAAAAATACTGTTGAAGTTGAAAGACCAACGTATTTCCAATTAGTTGGTGATTTATTGTTTACTATCATCCAAAAAGGCGACCAAAGCGGTATTGCTACCTATAGAATTAAAAATGGTGAAGCTGAAAAATTAGATACCTATTTTCACAAAGGAGCAGCTCCTTGCTACATCAGTGTTGATCCACAAAAGCATTTAGTTTTCACTGCAAATTATCACTTAGCAACTATTAATGTGTTTTCTTACGACAAAAATGGAAAATTAACCTTCATTACTAACGACAAACATGAGGGTCATGGACCAAGAGTAGAACAAGATCAGGCTCACCCACATTTCTTCGATGAAACTCCTGCTGGTAATTTAGTTTCATGTGATTTAGGAATCGACGCTGTTGATTTTTATAAGTTAGACGATAACAGATTAAAACACCTAGCACGCTATCAAATGGAAAAAGGCTTTGGTACTCGGCACCTTACCTTTTCACCAGATGGTAAAACCATGTACATTGTTGGTGAATTATCTAGTCAGGTTAATGTTGCCCGTTTAAATGAAAACACTTGGGAATTTGAGGATATAGCAACATATAAGACTATCCCGGATGATTTTACTGATCATAATGGAGCTGCTGCAATTCGAATTTCTAAAGATGGAAAATTTATTTATATTTCTAATCGTGGTCATGATTCAATTGCTGTCTTTAAAGTTTTAGATGATGGAAAACTAGAATTAGCCCAAAGAATTTCTGTCTTTGGTTCCTTCCCACGTGATTTTAACTGGGATAAAGCAGAAAAGTACCTAGTTGTAGCTAATCAAAATACTAATAACGCAACTCTTTACCGTCGAAACTCTGAAACCGGTAATCTAACTCCAATTCAAAAAGACATTTCTGTTCCTGAAGCTACACGCGTATTATTTGAAGAAGATTAAACTCATTCTATAAATTAAGCCATGAATATTCATGGCTTTTCTTTATTTATTGGAAAAAGGATATACAATATGCAAAATAATGCAGCTGATAAACTTTCACCTTTCACGAAATTAACAATAGAACAACAAAATCTAATTACTCAAATTATTTCTTTTACTAAACAACACATTAATCGGAACTTTCCCGCTGTTTTCACCATCTATGGCGAGGCTGGTACAGGAAAAAGCGTTGTTCTTTCTTCCCTGTTTTACCAAATACAAAAATTACGTCATGATAAAACTAGTAGTATTTATCAAACTAACAATTATTTTCTTGTTAATCATCCAGAGATTTTGAAAGTTTATCGTCAAATTGCTGGAACTTTACCTAACCTCTTAAAGAAAAATTTTCGCAAATTGCAATAATAAATTGAACACTTTTAGTTAAGCTGCTTGATAGATTAGATCTAATTCTCTTTCAAAGATTTCATCTGGTGTATGATAGGCCAGTATCTTTCTTGGCAAAGAATTGCACCAGGTTTCAATATTAATGATGTCTTGTAAAGAATAGTTAGCTATTGCTTCTCCCTTAGGAATGAATCTGCGAATAAGACCATTGTGTCTTTCAACTGTTCCCTTATCACAAGAAGTGTAAGGATGGGCATAGTAAACCAGTGTATTGGATACTTTTTCTAGGTTGGAAAGATCTGCAAACTCTGAGCCATTATCAGTGGTAATGGTTTTAAAAATATCATTCCAATGTTCGCTGTATTGCCTTTGGAGTTCTTTAAAGGCCTGCATGACACTGACAGAAGTCTTGTCAGGAATACGAAGAATTAAAAACTCACGACTCATACGCTCAGATAAGGTTAGCAGTACCTCATCATCTTTGCTCTTATGTCCGAGAACTAAATCGCATTCCCAATGACCGAATTCATTACGTTTATTGATCTCTTTAGGACGTTCTTCAATGCTTCTGCCAAGTTTTTTCTTATTTTTGCGAATACGATGAAGCTTAGTATTGCGTTTAAGCTTCTCTGGCAAGTCGTAATTATAAATTCCTAATAAGCCTTGATCAACGTAATTATAAAGAGTTTTGGTGCAGACAACATCGCTGCTAGCGAATTCGCCAACAGCAGTAGCACGATTACTGCACACATCAAGCGACCAGCCATCTTTAAAAAAATGCTTGTGGACATAGCGCATGAATTGAGCTTTCCTGAGAAAGTCTGATTTGCGCCCACAATTTTTACGATGAGCTTTATATGCATCATGCCCTTGAGTAGCCTTATATTTTTTGACTTTACCATGATACAGTTTTACAGTGCCACGCTTAACCTCATAGCTGATAGTAGAAGGAGAACAGTTAAGTTCACGGGCAATTGCACGCAAAGAATAGCCATCTTTCAAACGCAATTGAATAATAACTCGCTCTTCAAATGATAAATGCTTGCCTTTAACGTGCTGGTTCATGGTAGAATGTAAAGAGTCCATTTTGACCTCCAATAGAAAGTTTTTGTGGTTATTAACATTCTATCAAACAGGTCCGAATGGACTTTTTATTTTTTATCAAGTGTTCAATTTAATTTTACAATCAGCGAAAGAAAAATTTTCAAAGACCAACTACTTTTATTAATCAATTAGATAAGAAAAATGAACACGCTGATATTGTTATAATCGATGAAGCGCACTTACTTCTTTCTAAGCCAGATCATTACAATAATTTTTATCATGAAAATCAGTTAACTGAAATTATTAAAAGAAGCAAGGTAGTGATTTTAGTATTTGATCCATATCAAGTACTAAAAATGAAAACTCTTTGGACTAAAGATCGCCTAGAAAAAATTATCGATCCCTATCCTCATCAAAAATATCATTTAAAACATCAATTTAGGATGACTGCTTCTTCTGAATTACTTAGTTGGTTCAATTCATTTACTAAACATAAAATCATCGATCCTATCCCTACTAATGCTAATAGCAACTATGACTTTCGTATTTTTGATAATGCCGAGAAAATGCGAAAGGAAATCGTTAAGCGCAACTGTGAAGTAGGATTAAGTCGAGTTCTTTCTACATCCGGCTATCCTTCGACCTTAGATGGAGGCAAACATTACATCCAAGAAGGAAAATTCAAAATGCCATGGGACCAATATAACTACACTGCCACTCCTTGGGCTGAAATACCAAAAACAATTGATGAGGTAGGCTCAATATATACTTGTCAGGGATTTGATTTAAACTATGCTGGTATTATTATCGGTCCGCCCATCAGCCAAATCCCCGGCACAAACAAAATCCGTGTTAATTTAGACAAAATAACTGATGTAGAAATGTTTAAAAAGAGAAAAGATTTATCTGATCCTCGTGAAATCAAAACTCTTGAAGAAGAAATGGTTCTTAATTCTTTAAATGTTTTATTTAAGCGGGGAATCAAAGGAACTTATCTTTATGCTCATGATCCCTTGCTTAGAAAAAGCTTAGTCTCTATGTTCAAGCAAGCAACACAAAAGACAAAATAAAAGATTATGGTTTAAAACAAACCATAATCTTTTTTGTTAATTCTCATTCAAATAAATTGTTACATCTTTAAATTAGATTTGCTTCTTCAAGCAATTCTTCAATCCATGTTCCCTTAATCTTTTTCATACCAGCTTTTACAGCTAACTTTTCCGGTAATGGCATTTCTTGGTCTGCTAATTTCTTTTTATCAGACATGTAATACATAGCACGAAGTAATTCCCGGATATCATAAACAGAACTCCAAACTTCTGGAACTCCTCGATCTACATTAAGTAGTGTATAAACAGATTCCATAGCTGTTCTAACTGAATATTCTGTAGTAAACACTGTATCTCTAGTAGGGCTTTCAGCAAAGTTACCAATAAATGCCAAATTTTTTGATCCTTCTGGTACAACAGCTGGCCGGTCACCATCATGACGAGGCATGAAGTAACTAGTAATATAAGGCATATATACCGGAACGGTGTTCATATTTTCTTCTGAAGATAATTCTTTAATTTCACTTTCTGGCACACCCAAATGATAAAGCATTTCTTCAGCAATTTCTTGTCCAGTACAGTCGACTACCTTTTTCTTAATATAATTCCCCTCAGTATCTGAATACAAAGCATAGATCCAGACTACAATCTCATTTGGCTTTTGAGTTGGAAAATGAGGTTGACGGTGAATAGTAAAACTTAGACCCCAATTTGAATCTGTAACCGTAATAATTCCACCAGTATTTACTTTTCCATCATACAAACTACGTTTAGTCAATCTTTCAAAGTAAGGGGCTACTTTTTTATTCTTTAACGTTGTAGTTGCAGAAACAAACCATGATTTTTCAGGTAAATTTTCACTAAAGACATCAGGGTGACCAAATGCCGGATCTTGTTTAGCTAAGTTTTCCCATAACTTCCAAGATCCACCCTTAGCATGAGTAATTGGCGCAGGCGTAGTTTGGTTCCCATAAGTAGAGCTTTCAGTAATTGATCCATTAGTTACAAAGACAATGTCATCTTCAGTTAAATCAATATCTTCTTGCTTACCGTTCTTCTTCATCACAATCTTTTTAGCAACTTTTTCATTTCCTTCATGGTCAACTAATACATTTTCTACTTGAACACCATATTCAAATTTAACGCCATGGTCTTTTAGATATTTAAGTAGTGGCTTCACCATAGAATCATATTGATCATATTTGTTAAACTTCAAGGCAGTAAAGTCAGGTAAACCATCAATATGGTGAATGAAACGCATACAATAACGTCTCATCTCTGCAAGAGAATGCCATTTTTCAAAAGCAAACATCGTTGACCAATAAGTCCAAAAATTAGTTTCAAAAAATTCAGGTGAAAACCATTCTTCAATTGTTTTTCCTTGAAGTTCAGATTCTGGTGTTAAAACTAACTTAACAATTTCACTAGCATGCGAACCCAATTGATATAGTCCATCTGTTGGCAATTCATTACCACGCTTATGAATCAATCGACAATTCGAGGAGTTAGGATCCTCTTTATCAAGCCAGTAATATTCATCTAAGTAAGAAGCTCCTGGTATCCGCAATGATGGAACTGATCGATACATGTCCCACATACATTCAAAGTGGTCTTCCATTTCTCTACCACCTCGAACTACAAAACCAGCATTAGGCCGGTTAGTCCCATCTAGAGAGCCGCCCGCAACATCCAATTCTTCTAAAATATGAATTTTATCACCAGACATCTTAGCATCTCGAACCAAAAAGAATGCTGCTGAAAGGCCCGCTAATCCACTACCGATTATGTAAGCAGATTTCTTGTCTACACCAGCCGGCTTTTTAGTATCCGCAAAAGCTTCATAGTTTCCTTTTGAATAGTACATACAAGTGATCCTCTTTTCTATATTTGAATAGTATTAACACTTCTTATATTTAATTCTATGTAAAGCGGTTACACTAGTCAATCAATTTAGCTGTTATATTTATAATTCATTACTTATCAAGTTCTTCCATAATATTTCCATATCAATAGGATCTGCTATTTCAATTTTTTGTCTTTTTTCTGAAAAAGGATCATCAAATTCAAGATAAAAACAATTTAACGCTTGTCGCTTAAAATTATCTTTAATTCCATACAAAGGATCACCGAACAAGGGATGTCCTAAATATTGCATGTGCACTCTAATTTGATGAGTTCGTCCAGTTAAAAGCTGTAATTCTATTAAGCTAGCACCTTTAACTTGATCTAAAACCCGATATTTTGTAACTGATCTTTGTCCGTTATTTACTACTCCGCGCTTAACTCCGGCATCTATTTTGCCAATTGGTGCATCAATAGTTCCTTGTCTTTGTGCTTCTTCAAAATTTCCATGCACAATTGCATGATATTTCTTAATAAACTCATTCTTTTCCATCTTACTAAAACGTGCATGCGCAACTGCGTTTTTTCCTACCAAAACTAATCCAGATGTATCTCGATCAAGTCTTGTGATCACATGTGGCTTAAGATCAGTTTGTTTTTGTTGTTGAAAATAGTGCAATAAACGATTTACTACTGCATCACTATCTTCATAGCGAGATGGAATTGACAAGATTCCGGCATCTTTATTAATAACTAAATAATCTTTTTGTTCAAAAACGATATTTAGCTTCTTAGACGAGGGCTTTAACCATTTATTTTCTTTTTCTTCTCCTAAAATAAAAATTACTTCATCTCCAGCATGCAGCAAGTAGCTAGTATACCGGCGGTGATGATTCACTAGAACCATCCCACCATGATGCTGGCTATTAGTCAAAGCGCGTTTAGAAAAACCATTTTTTAACAAAAAACGCCCCAGTTTCTGAGGTGTTTTATTTTCAAATTTTAATTTAAAATATTGCATTATTGTTTATCTTTAGGTTGGCCGATAAAAGCATCTTCTACACGATTCCAAAAATGAGTATGTTGATACTTATCGAAGCGAATAACATGTTGAGAAATACGGTACTCAATTTTTTTAATATGCTTGTGATTAAATTCATAACCATCAAATGTAACTACATAATGATCATCACTACCTGTTTCCGGCTTAATGGTGATCCATTCATCGGGTGCAATTACAATTGGAGATGAGAGTGTTCTAAACACACGATTATTAATTGAAGCTATTTCAGTCATTTGTAAAGCTTTTAAACGTGGATGAATGACAGCACCGCCTAATGACTTACTATAGGCAGTAGAACCTGTAGGGGTAGAAACACATAAGCCATCTCCCTTAAAACTTTCAAAAAACTGGTCTCTGATGTAAACATCGGCCTTTAAAGTCTTAGAAACTCGTTTAATAGTTGCCTCATTTAATGCAAGCAACTTTTTCTTTTCACCTGCTCCAGTAGTAATGATCAATTCCAAGAGTGGATAGGAAGCTGAAGATGGTTGCTTCTTAGTCAAATTATCTACCATCTTGTTAATTTCAAAATTACGCCAGTCAGTATAAAAACCTAAGTGTCCAGTATGAACACCAATGAATCTAATTTTATCAACTAGATTTTGGTATTTATGAAATCCCGAAATTAATGTTCCATCTCCTCCGATAGTAATTACCACGTCAGGATTTTCAGGATCAATTTCAATTTTTCTAGCATTTAGTAATTTTTCTAATGCTTTAACTACTGCTAAGGTTTCAACTTTATCATTATAAACGAGTGCGACTTTCATTATTGCTCTTTTCCTTTAGATTTAGTAAAAATTCTCTGTGCTTCCTGCACTTCATCTTTAATTGATGACATTTCTTCATCTAACTTATAAGCAGCCTCAGCTGTTGTCTTAAGTCGCTTAGAAATATCTTCCGGGTATTTTCCCTGATATTTATAGTTCAGTGTGTGTTCTACTGTTGCCCAGAAATTCATTGCTAAGGTACGAATTTGAATTTCAGCAATTATTTTCTTTGGTCCATCAGGTAAAAAAACTGAATATTCAATTACCATATGATAGGATCGATATCCTGATGGTTTAGCATTTTGAATATAGTCTCTTTCCTCAACTACTTGCATATCTTGCCGTTCATGAATTAAATCAACTACTCGATAGATATCATCAACAAATTGACACATAATTCTAATACCAGCAATATCTTGCATATCATTCTCAATGACCTCAGGGGCAATAACACGCCGTGTCATTTTTTCTTTAATTGAATCAACTGTTTTAACACGTCCGACCACGAATTCAATCGGCGAATGCTCACCCTTGTTTAAAAAACTTTGTCTAAGTGATCGAAATTTAACTTTTAATTCAGAAACAGCCTGTTGATAAGGCCATAAAAATAAATCCCAATCTTTCATGTATAAATCCTTTCCGTTTCAAACAAAATTATTCTACCATATAGAGGGATAACATTAACTAGTGAAAGGATAAAATTATGAGTAAAAATTTAGAAATCGAATCAAAAACTCTACTAGATAAAGAAACCTATGAGAAAATGCGTGCAGCTTTTACCGCAAAATCTGATTTTATTCAAAAGAATTATTATTTTGATACACCAGACTTTGATTTAAAAAATAGTGATGCTAGCTTAAGAATCAGAATTCTTGTTGATCATGCAGAGCAAACTATTAAAGTTAAAGAAACTAATCCTAAGGAAAAGAAATACAGTGAACGGATCGAAATTAATGATTTACTATCTGTAGCACAAGCTGAACAAATGACTCAAAGTTCATATGAAGGTGACTTCTTTTTATTTGGGGGAGATGTTGGTGATTACCTCCAAAAGCATTATTCCAATGAAGCAATTCACTCTTTGAAATTAATTTCTTGGAGTCAAACTCGAAGAATACTAGCTAACGGTCCAGAAAACTGTGAATTGACTTTAGATTTAACAGAATTTCCAGATGGATACTATGACTTTGAATTAGAAATTGAAAATGATGATCCTGATATCATCAAAAAGGTACTTTCTGAATTAGAAAAACAATTTAATTTTACAGTTAATAAGGAAAATACTAATCAAAGTAAAGTACAGCGTGCTTGGGAACATAAAAAATAAAACAAATTTTTTTCCATTTCATTCATTTTCTGATACAGTATTCATGAACTTGGATGGAGGAAATAACAAAATGTTTGAAATATTTTTCTTTGTTAATCCAATTGGGGTTAACTGTTATCAAAATGAGCAGGAAATAATCGCTGCAGTCAGTGGTTACAATCAAAATATTTCTTACCACTTTATTCCCATAACTACGATGAACACAATTCGGAACGATATCAAAGCTAGACATCTTTCTTTAAATAATGTCGAAGTTTTCAACACTTTTAGTCAAAGTGCTTACAACGCAACTAAAGATTATCACACTCTAAAATTAATTGTCGGCAATAAAAAAGCTAGACAATATATCATTAATTTGCAGCATGCGATTAATGATATGAATAGAACTTATTCTCCAGAGCTCGTTGATGAGATTCTAAATTCTTTAGATGTTTCAATAAAAAACTTCAAAAAGAATCGAGAATCAAACTACATAAAGCTCTCAATGGATAAGGATTTAAAACTCGCTGATGACTTAAACGTCGTCACTACTCCTACAACCATTATTTTTAACTATGATGATGACCAAGGAGATTCTGGTATGATGATCGAAGGTTGCGCAAATCGTGAAGAAATTGAATCTGCAATCGTTGGGGATAAACAGACTAGTAGTGATAATAGTTTACGCTTGTTATAATTCAATTAGGCTAGATGATTTTTTGAATCATCTAGCTTTTTTTGTAGATAAGTTATTATTGGACTCTTTTCCTTTGGCTCCCTCAGTTCTAAAAATAGTTTCTCAGGTATATCTGCTACTGAAAAATGTAATTGGTATAACAAAGAAGCAATTTCTAACCCTAGTTTACTTTTATGAGTAATTTGTTTCTGTAAATATATTTTTTGATCTTGAATAGAAGAATACTTTATATTTCGTCGATTAGTTGGAGCAAAAGTAAATAAATTTGCAATTCCCTTCTCATCTAAAGAAAAATGTTTTATATCATAACTTATTTCTGAACTAACTGCAGCCTTTAAAATATTATATTTTAATGTAATTACACAACTAAATGGATTAATTTCTAAATAATACCATTGCCATTTTGGGCTATACCTTAGAAATATTTCTTTTGAACGATTAAGTTTATTTTTTAAATAATGCCTTTGACCCACAATCCAAATATCTTTTATAGATAATTTTTCATATAAACTATGTCGATGCTTAAATTCTGTCTCGCTTAACGGAGCACACTGCACTTCAAAAGCTAATTTATTTTCTACTAATACATCAGCTCTCAATTGTTGATCAAGCAATGGGACCTCAACTTCTGCATTAACTCCATTTGCTTTTAGTGCAGTACATAAAAGTTGCTTAGATTGATAATGTTCTTCTTTCTCTCCTGTTCCCCTAACTTGATAGAAATGCTTAAAAAATGGTAGCTTTTCTTCTGATAGAATCAAAATCATTCGTTTTCTACAAGACGGACAAGTATAATAATCCTGATTTAACTTCTTAAATCCTTTATTAACTTGTTCTGCTTCCTTGATGGCTAAGACTAATTTTTTATTTAAAATAGCTGCGTACATTTTATCGCCCAATATTATATACGCAAAAAGAGAGATGATTTTTTCATCTCCCTTTTTTAATCGAAATATTCTCTTATATTCCCTAATGCATCTTGGCCAATTAAGCACTTAGCATTTTTCTTTATTCTTTGGAATTGCTTTTCAGTCATTCCAGTTCCATATTCATTAGCAATTACCCAAGTATCTTCGGGTTTCAATTCTACATAATTATCATCTAAATAGGCTAAATCTAGATAGTATTCATGATGATAGGTATATAAACTGGAGGCTAATCCTTCAACCTTTAAAGCATCGGCTAAGGCTGCAACTAAATCAATACTATCCAGCTTAAAGACGCGACGATTATCACTGACTAATTTTTCACGATCATCATTAATTTCAGTTTTGCGTTGATCATCATCTCCAGCCCCTAATCCCTTTAAAAGATCTCTTAATTGATCATTCGGATTGTTACTACTATCATCATCACTATCAGGTACTTTTGAAATAAGTAATTCTAATCCAGAACTACTTGGCATCACCTGAAAAGTAACGGGATCTCCTTTAGCAAAAGTATGATCTGTGTCGACTTCACTTAAAATTTGATAGAAGAAATGTTGAATTTGACTTTTGTTTCCTAACAAGTCGAGCATTGTTATTCCGCGTTCTTTAAGTTCATCTGCGTCCATTGTTACACGAATGGTATTTTCACTTATTCTGTGTACTTCCACTTATTATCACCTCGAAGTCTCTATCTTTAATACATTGTAACCTATTTTCCTACTCATATAAAAACGCTAGCTTAAAAAAGCTAACGTTTTTACAATTTTTAATTAAAAATCAGCAGTCATTGCTTGGATCTCTTCAAGTTCTAAGCGACGAACTTTACGAGGAAGAAATCTCCTAATTTCATCTTCGTTGTAGCCTACCTGTAAACGTCTATCATCCATAATGATTGGACGTCTTAATAGGCTAGGATTCTTTTCAACAAGATCAATTAGTTGATCAATTGATAAATCATCTAAATTAATCTTTAAGTTTTGGAAAGTACGAGAACGAGTAGAAATAATTTCTTCTGTGCCGTTTTCAGTCATTCGTAAAACTTGCATGATTTCCTCTTTATTTAGTGGATTGGCGAAAATATTTCTTTCCTTAAATGAAATATCGTATTCCTTCAACCATGCTTTAGCTTTACGACATGAAGTACAACTTGGTGATGTATATAAATTTAACACTTAACTCCACACTCCTTTGCGTGTAGAAAAATAACTACTGTTTCACTTACATAAGATATTGTATCACAAATACTTGTCTTTTATAAGTTGTAATCAAATTTCTTTTATTAGCTTACATAGTATACTTTAGCAACAAATATTGAAGTTTGTGTGAAGTTCTAACAAAAAAAGAGTACTATTTTAGTACTCTTTTTTCTAATCAAGAATATTAAGCTTCTTCATAGTTTCTTCAACTAATTTCTTGTTTTCATCAGCAGTTTCTGAAACAAAACAAGCTTTATTTGCTAATTCTTTAATATCTTCAGTATTGATCTTCTTCATCAAACTTCTGATACGTAAAATTGAAGTTGCACTCATTGAGTATTCATCAAGTCCCATTGACAAAAGGATTGGGAACATAATGTCATCACCTGCAGCTTCACCACACATACCACACCAAATACCATTTTCATGAGCACCATCAATAGTGTGCTTAATCAAACGTAAAACAGATGGGTTGTATGGTTGGTAAAGATAAGAAACGTTATCATTACCACGATCAGCAGCCATAGTATATTGGATTAAGTCGTTAGTTCCAATTGAGAAGAAATCAACTTCTTTAGCAAATTGATCAGCTAAGACAGCAGCAGCTGGAACTTCGATCATCATACCAACTTGTAAGTCGTCACCGATCTTAACGCCTTCTTTAGCGAGTTTATCTTTTTCTTCAGCTAAGATTTGTTTTGCTTCACGTAATTCTGCTAAAGTACCAATCATTGGGAACATAATTCCTAATGGACCATATGCAGATGCACGAAGTAAGGCTCTTAATTGAGTTCTAAAGATATCCTTGTATTGCATTGAAAGACGGATAGCACGAACACCTAAGAATGGGTTCATTTCTTCTGGAAGATCCCAGTAATCTAAGTGCTTGTCTCCACCAATATCACAAGTTCTAATGATAGTTTGCTTACCATCCATGTCTTCGATAACTTTCTTGTAAGCATCAAATTGAGCTTCTTCGGATGGGAAGTCTTTTGAATCCATGTATAAGAATTCAGTTCTGTACAAACCAATTGCTTCAGCACCGTTTTCTTTTACACCCTTCATATCATTAGGAGTACCGATGTTAGCAGCGATAATAAATTTCTTACCATTTGCAGTTACAGATGGTTCATTCTTTAGCTTCTTCCATTCTTCCTTTTGCTTAGCGAAGGCTTCACCTTTCTTAGTGTATTCTTCGATTTGAGCATCAGTTGGATTAATGATAGCATCGCCGTCTAAACCATCGGCAATAAGCATATCGCCATCTTTAACATCTTTAGTAATAGTTTCAGTACCAACAACAGCTGGAATTTCCAATGAACGAGCCATGATTGCTGAGTGAGCAGTTCTACCACCAACATCAGTTACAAATCCCTTAACGTACTTCTTGTTAAGTTGAGCTGTATCACTTGGTGTTAAATCGTAGGCTACTACTACAACTTCATGGTCAATAGCTGCAGGATCTGGCAATTTCTTACCAAGAAGATGTGCCATAAGACGCTTTGAAACATCGCGTACGTCAGCTGCACGTTCTTGCATATATGCATTGTCAGTCATACCTTCAAAAATAGTAATGAATTTTTGAGCAGTTTCATCTAATGCAGCTTCAGCATTAATTTTTTGATCTTTGATTTCTGTTTCAATAGCCCCAGTAAATTCTGGGTCGCTTAAGAATAGAAGGTGGGCATCAAAAACTTGTGCTTCTTCTGGTCCTAAACTTTCCTTAGCTTTATCACGAACTTTTTCAAGTTCTTTAGTTGATTCTTCAACAACTTTTTTAAAGCGAGCTACTTCAGCATCAACATCGCTAACTGAGGTTTTAGAAAACGAAAGGTCAGGTTCTACCAAAAGGTAGGCTGGTGCAACTGCAATACCATCACTGGCTGCAATTCCCTTTAAAGTTTTCGACATTATTCAGCTAAACCTTCCTTTTTCATAGTGTCAGCAATAGCTTCAATTGCTTCTTTAGCATCGTCACCATCAGCAGTAATAGTTACATCTGCACCTTGGCCAACACCTAAAGACATAACACCCATGATTGACTTCAAGTTTACTGATTTACCATTGTATTCCAAGTTAATATCTGAGTTAAACTTAGAAGCAGCTTGTACCAACAAAGTAGCTGGACGAGCATGAATACCAGTTTCAGCAATAATATGAAATTCGCGTTTTTCCATTTTAAATTATCTCCTTTAAAATCAAAAATAATCGGGAGTTTTATACCCACTCGTTTATTAGGTTATCATGTTTTTTAAATGAAAACAACACAAATGTAAATGTTTACATTATAAAGTACTTAATTTTCATTATCAGATAAGGTATAAATTATATCCCCACCTCTTTGGGCAATCCCAGTTATACTCTGTCTTTTACCATAGCTTCTAAGAGCTAATTGAAATTGAAAAGCATCTTTGGGACTAACTCTATACTCTTTTAATTCACCACTTATAATTTTATCTAATATTTCTTTATAATCCATTTCTTATACTTATCTCCTTGAAGTTTCCGCATCTTTATAAAAAATTTTTTCTTTATCCTATTATATCAATTTTCCATAAAAATCTGGGCTTACCACTTGCAATTAGTAAGTATCCGTACTATGATATTAGCAAGTTAGCACTCATATATCAAGAGTGCTAAAATAGGAATATAGCCTGAATATTATAAGAAAGGCGGAATATTAATGTTATGCGATAACTGTCACGAACGTCCTGCCTCTATTCATCTTTATACAAATGTAAATGGGCAAGATCGTGAAATCTCATTATGTCAACAATGTTATCAAGAATTGAAAAATCAACAAGGACAAAATAATAGTATGAATAATAACAATGCATTTTTTGGCGATTTTGATGATTTATTCAACGCCTTAAATAATAACAACAATGAACAAAATAATCCTCAAGGACATAATCCACGCATGCAAATGGGTGGTGGCCGCAGAGGTGGAAACAATGGTGGTCAAAAATCCCTACTCGACCAGTATGGTACAGATTTAACCGACTTAGCAAAAAAAGGTAAGATTGATCCAGTTATTGGTCGTGATAAAGAAATTGCTCGCGTTATTGAAATTTTAAACAGACGGACTAAAAATAATCCTGTTCTTATCGGAGAAGCCGGTGTTGGTAAAACTGCTGTTGTTGAAGGCTTAGCACAACAAATTGTCGACGGTTCAGTTCCAGCTAAGCTTCAAGATAAAAGAATCATTTCTTTAAATATGGTATCAATGGTTCAAGGAACTGGAATTCGCGGTCAATTTGAACAAAGAATGCAACAACTAATCAAAGAATTAGAACAAAACGATAATATCATCCTATTTATTGATGAAATTCATGAATTAGTTGGTGCTGGCAACGCTGAAGGTGGTATGGATGCTGGTAACATTATTAAACCAGCCTTAGCTCGTGGAGATTTCCAATTAATTGGTGCTACTACTATTAAGGAATATCGAAACATCGAAAAGGATTCTGCCCTTGCTCGTAGATTCCAACCAGTGGAGGTTAAAGAGCCTACAACTGAAGAAACAATTAAGATTTTGCAAGGCATTCGTAAGCGTTACGAAGATTACCACCATGTTCACTATACTGATGAATCTATACAAGCTGCAGTAGATCTTTCTTCACGCTACATTCAAGATCGTTTCTTACCTGATAAAGCTATTGATCTTTTAGACGAAGCTGGTTCAAGGATGAATCTCACTATTCCTTATGTTGATAGTGAAAAAATCAAAGAAAGACTAGATGCTGCTGAAAGCTTAAAGCAAGATGCTTTAAAAAATGAAGATTACGAAAAAGCTGCCTACTATCGTGATCAGATTGAAAAGTATGAAAAATTAAAAGATCAGAAAGTAGATCCTGATCAAACACCTAAAATCACTGAAAAGATCATGAATAAGATCGTTGAGGAAAAAACTAATATTCCTGTCGGTGACTTACAAAAACAAGAAGAAACTCAATTAAAGAATTTAGCTACTGACCTTAAAGATAATGTAATTGGTCAAAACAAAGCCGTTGAAACTGTTGCTCGGGCAATAAGACGAAATCGAGTTGGATTTAACAAATCTGGTCGTCCAATCGGCTCATTCTTATTTGTAGGACCTACTGGTGTAGGTAAAACAGAATTAGCTAAACAATTAGCCAAGCAAATCTTTGGTACAGAAGATGCAATGATTCGATTTGATATGAGCGAATATATGGAACAATACTCTGTATCTAAGCTAATCGGATCTGCACCAGGTTATGTAGGTTATGAAGAAGCTGGTCAATTAACAGAAAGGGTACGCCATAATCCATATAGCTTAATTTTATTTGATGAAATTGAAAAAGCTCATCCTGATGTACTCCACCTATTCTTGCAAATTCTCGATGATGGCCGCTTAACTGATTCGCAAGGTCGCACAGTTTCCTTTAAAGATACCATCATCATTATGACTTCTAATGCTGGTCAAGGAATCAAAGAAGCTAGCGTAGGTTTTGCAGCTGAAAACAGTCATCAAGAACAATTTAAGAATAGCTTAGGTCAATACTTTAAACCTGAATTCTTAAATAGACTTGATGATATAGTTGAATTTAATGCACTTGATAAGAAAGACTTAATCAAGATTGTTGATTTAATGCTTGCAAACACCAATGATATGGTAAAAGATCAGGGCCTACATATTGATGTTACACCTGAAGCAAAAGAACTTCTTGTCGAAAAAGGTTATGATCCTTCTATGGGTGCTCGTCCACTTCGTCGTACGATCCAAGAAGAAATTGAAGATAAGGTAGCCGATTATAAACTTGATAATCCAGCTGCTAAAGACCTAAAGGCTAATGTAGTTGACGGTAAAATAGTAATTAGTGAAAATTAATTATTTAGGAGCAAATAAGAGTCACAGGTTCCGTGACTCTTATTTTTATTTTTATAAATTCTGCAAAAAGGTTATACTTAAATTGGGATTTTAAAGACACATTATATATCGAGGTTATAAATATGATGCATTTAATTGATGTTACAAATAGCTACCGTGATTTAGTCCAAAGACAATTAGCAGCTACTAATAGTCAATTCGTAAAAGTTTACTCTTTAGGTAATACCACAGTAGTATACAGCGAAACAGCTGATAAAATTGAAATCGTTATGGAAAATCATAAACGTCCTATTAGACAAGATGAAGTAGAATTTGTTATTAAGCGTCTAATTCATGAAGATCGAATTTATGATATAACAGTTGATAAAAGTAGAAAAATTATTTCTATCACTTGTGATCGTTAAAATCGCAAAAAGCCGTGGAGTTGCTCCACGGCTTTTTTCTATCTTATAATCTTGAAGTCAATTCAACATCAGGATACTTATCTTTAAACCATCTCTCAGCAAATGCATTTTCAAATAAGAACAATGGCTCACCATCCCGATCTTTAACCAATAAGTTACGGGATGATGACATTTTAGGATCTAATTGATCCGGGTTAATCCAACGAGCCACACGATTTCCTAATGTATGGAGCTCAACTTCTGAATTGTATTCATTTTTCATTCTGAAAGAGAATACTTCAAATTGTAATTGACCAACTGCCCCCAAAATATAATCATCAGTTGAATAGCCACGATAAAGTTGAATCGCACCTTCCTGAACTAATTGATTCATCCCTTTATGGAATGATTTTTGCTTCATAACATTTTTAGCAGTTACTCGCATAAAAATTTCAGGCGTAAATTGTGGTAACTCTGGATAGACAATTTTCTTCTTTCCAGCATAAATTGAGTCACCAATCTGAAAATTACCCGTATCATACAAACCAACTATATCTCCAGCTACTGCATCAGAAACTTGTACACGTTCACTAGACATAAACTCAGTTGCATTATTCAATCGAACAGGCTTACCAGTTCGAGCTAAAGTTACATCAATTCCCTTTTTGAATTCGCCGCTTCCAATTCTTACAAAAGCAATTCGATCACGGTGGTTAGGATTCATGTTTGCTTGAATTTTAAAAACAAAACCAGAGAATTCTGGATCATCTGCAGCTAACTTTTCATCTTCATTAACCACATGTTCTTGAGGAGCAGGTGCTAAATTAACAAAACTATCCAAGAAAGTTTCTACCCCAAAGTTAGTTAAAGCCGATCCAAAGAAGACTGGTGTTTGATCTCCTCTTAAAATCTTATCTTTATCAAAAGTATTTCCAGCTTCTTTCAACAAGTCAATATCATCTAAAGTCGATTGGTATAGACTATCCTGTGCTAAAGCTTCATCTTCAGATAATTTGCCATTTTCATCTAATGGTAAATAGCGATCATCTTCATCTTTTCGATAGAGTTCAACCCGATTGTTTGCAATGTCGTATAAGCCTTTTAATTGCTTTCCCATACCAATTGGCCAGTTCATTGCTACACCTTCAATGCCTAGCAAATCTTCTAATTCAGCAATTAAGTCTAGTGGTTCACGTCCATCCCGATCTAATTTGTTCATGAAAGTAAAGATCGGAATACCTCTCTTCTTTACAACTTTAAACAGCTTTTTAGTTTGAGGTTCAATACCTTTAGCAGAATCAATAACCATTACTGCAGCATCAACAGCCATTAAGGTCCGATAGGTATCTTCAGAGAAATCTTGGTGTCCAGGAGTATCTAGAATATTAATTCTCTTTCCTTGGTATTCAAATTGCATTACTGAACTAGTAACTGAAATACCACGCTTTTTTTCAATTGCCATCCAGTCACTAGTTGCATAGTGACCACTTTTACGTGCTTTAACTGTACCTGCGCTTCGAATTACTCCACCAAAAAGGAGCATTTGTTCAGTAATTGTAGTCTTACCCGCATCCGGGTGAGAAATAATCGCAAATGTGCGTCTTTTTTTCACTTCATCCGTTAACTTTGTCATTAATCTTTAGCTTCTTCCTTTTCTTGTTTTTCTGGAATTGTGAGCAGCAGTGTTAATAAACGAGAACCTTTCATTCGTCTCGTGGTTAAAACCATCCCATTATCAAGTTTAACGCTCAACTTCTCTCCCTTAGCGGGAATTAGACCTAATTTAGTAATTACATATCCAGCAACAGTATCCACATTTTCCATTGCCAAATCAGTTCCAAATTCTTCATTGAAGTCAGCTAAAGGCATTTTTCCATAAATAACATACTCTCTTGGCCCAATTTTTGAAAATAATACCTCAGCCTTATCAACTTCATCGTCAATATCGCCGACAATTTCTTCAATTAAATCTTCAATTGTTGCGAGTCCAACAACGCCGCCGTACTCATCAGTCAAAATAGCAAGCTGTCTTTGGGTCTCCTGCATCTCGACTAACAATTCTCCTAATTCAATAGTTTCAGGTGCAAATAAAGGCTTAAACATAACCTGATCGTAGTCTAGCTTATCAAAACCAACTTTATGAGCTTTTCGTAAGACAGTTCTAATATGAATGACGCCTACAATCTTATCTTTATCTCCATCATAAACAGGCACTCTTGAATAAGGCTCTTTTAAGATCTTATCTAAGTTTTCTTGAAAACTATCATTAATATCGACCATGAAAGCATCAGTTCGAGGCACCATTACTTCTCGTGCCATCTTTTCCTCAAATTCAAGAATACCTTCCATCATTGAATATTCACGATCGCTGATTTCTTTTTGCTCATGTAATTTATTTAAAATTTTATTTAGCTTACGTTGGCCATCGATATCTTCATCGCCACGAAATTTAGCTCTTAATTTGCTAAATATATCCCCCGCACCGGGATCACTACTCATCTTTAAATTCTCTCTTTCTATTGATGTGTTAAGGCCCATTTTAATCACAATTATCGGTAATTATATCACATGCAAATATATGATAAAATAAGGAACAAGAAATGGGGTCCTATAGATGAAAAAACAAAACATCTACTTAGTATTTACTTTTTTACTATTAATTCCGTATATTTGCAGTTTAACCCTAGTTGGTATCTGTTATAATGCCTTAGTTAGACATTCTAGTGACATTTTTAGAAGTTTTATCGGTGCCCTAGTTGGTACAATTATTATATTTGCAATTAAGGCCACTATTCAACGTCCACTTGATTTAGTCTCTGATGAAGTACCAAATAACTTGTTTAAACAGATTTTACGTTTTTATAGTATTCGTAGACGTAAATTTCTACTTATTTGTAATTGTTTAGTTGACTTTGCCCTCTGCTGGCTTGCCATGGACTTAGTAAGAAAATTCTTCTCACTATCTTTTATTATTGGCAATTCCGTTGGGATAGTCTTATTGATCATGCTAATTTCAACATGTATTGGCGCTTATATTGAATATGATAATCTTTCTATTGACCCTAAACAGAAGTAATTATTTTGAACTTTCTTCAGAACTGGTATCTAGATATAAAATCTGGGCCAGTTCTTTTGTTTCTAAGTTTAATTTAGCTAAAACATATGGTTTTTCACTATCGCCTAAATTTTCGTACATAGTAATGCCATCTTTTGACAATTTATCTAAAAAAGTAGGAATAACAAAATTTAAAGGTTGGCTAAAGAAAGCTAAATTACTATCTGGTGTATTAATTTCTGCAATTTCTGAAGCAGGTAATTCAAATTTATTTAATCCTGCAACAGGCATTTGTTTGTCATCAGCCAAGATTCCATACCAAAACATAAAGTTTTCTGGTCCAAATACCACCAAGCTTGCTCGTTCATTTTCATACCCATTGTCTTTGATAAACTTTTGGAATACAGGATCATTTTCCATCTCTTGAATAGCAGCTGTATATGTCTTATTTTCGTCAATTTGATTTGGCATAAAAACCTTACCGATAAAGTTATGTGCCGAGTATTTTTCTTTCTTCATTTTCTCTCCCCTTAAAAAAGCTTCGATCTAAGTCAGGACGTAATTGGTTATAGCGTTCATACCAAATTTGTACAAACTTTCTAGCAAACGGTCCCTTCTTTTGATCAATCCAATCTAATAATTCAAAACTAGTACTACACAAAATACTATCAATCTCTTCGCTATAATGCCAGCGTTTTTTGTTCATTGCATACTCATCGGCATCTAGAAGTCTTTTTTCTCCATCTGGAAAAACTTTAATATCTAGATCATAGTCGATATATTTTAATGCTTCTCGATCTAAAATAAATGGACTAGCTAAATTTGCATAGTATGCAACACCATCTGGCCTAAGCATTGCTATCACATTAAACCAAAGTTTACGATGAAAATAAACAATTGCTGGTTCACGACTAATCCATTTTCTACCGTCTTCTTCGGTAATTAAAGTCCGATCATTAACGCCAATAATAATATTTTGTTCTGTTTTAACTACCATAGTGTCACGCCAATTTCGGTGTAGCGTACCATTATGTTTATAACTTTGTATTGCGATATAATCGCCTTCACGAGGCATCTCCATGATATTCGCCTCCTAACTAAATATTATACCAGCAAATTAATATTCATCTATTTCTTCTAAATTTACTACTTCACCACTTAAAAAACTATCAATCTCTCCACTGGAAAAACCATGTTGAAATAAGTATCTTTTAACTTTCTGTCGTCTCTTAAAGTCATCATCTCTTCGATAACGACGCCAAGCTTTAATTCCTTGTTTTTTCAAGGCCTCTAGTTGATCATCTTCTGTACTTTCTAAATCTAACTGATCAACTACAAGTTCTCCTAGCTCTTGGTTAAAACCATGTGTTTGTAGTTTTTTTAGCGCTTTTTGCTTAATTTCTTTATACGACATTTTTCCTACTTGATGACCAATTGAATGTATTAAGCGCATACCAGCTTCTATCCATTCTTCATCATCTACTTCATAAAGAGAATCCTGAATAATATCGTTAGCTACACCTTTTTGTTTTAATTTACTACTAATTGATCTTGGGCCATCTTTTCCTACTCTAAGGTTATTCTGGATAAATAAGCGTGCAAAATTATTATCATCAAGATAATTTAATTCTATTAAGTTTTCTATAGCACTTTGACTAGCTTCTGGACTAATCCCCTGCTTATTTAAATAAGTTAAAACTTCATATACACTACGCGGCTGATAGCTTAAATAAGACATAGCTAGCTGGAGCGCATGACTATCTGCTTCAGCTTTTTTTATTTTTTCAATATCTTCAAGGCTTAGTTCAGTTCCTTTTAACAGTCTTTTTTCAGCTAAGGTTCTTTCACTGACACTGAAGGCATATTCATTATCAATAAAAATATTATAGCGTCCCTTCCGCTTTTGTGTACTAATCTTAGTAATAATTGGCATTATCACACCTTCTTCATTTTTTTATTTCTTCTATATTATAATAAATTAAATACTTGTATCACTTGAAAATAACGCTTATGCTTATTGTGACACTTTTTTCATGAATCAATCGAAATGAGGGCCTTATTTTGACAAAATTTACTAAAAACAAACAAGAAAAAAATATTATCATCACTATTAAACGCTTGGGTATTAATGGTGAAGGTATTGGATACTATAAAAAGAAAATTATTTTTATTCCTGGTGCGCTTCCAAATGAGGTAGTTGTTGCTAAGATCGTTGATCGCCATCCACACTATCTGGAAGGTGAATTAGTAAGAATTAAAGAAAAATCTCCTGACAGAGTTACCTTTCCTAAAGGAGTTGATCCTGCAGTTGGTGGATTAGAACTCGCACACCTTTCTTATCCAAAACAACTTGAATTTAAACAACACCTAATTCTAGAATCGCTTAGAAAATATCATCCAAGAGACTATATTAAATATAAAGTTAAAAAGACAATTCCTACACCAAACGCTTGGAATTATCGAAATAAAGCTCAATATCAAATTGAATTTAATAAGGGGAAGAGTAAACTTGGTCTCTATGCTCCTAATTCCCGTCGTCTTATTGACCTGCCTGATATGCCTACTCAAACAAAAGAGACTCAAAAAGTAGAACGTGAAATTAAGAAACTAATCGATAAACTTCACATCCGAATTGCCGACTTTAGACGTCATACCGATGGAATTAAAACCATTGCCGTTCGTCAAAGCAATGCTACTGGTGAAATTCAGGTAACTTTAATTACAATTGGTAAAAAAATTAAAGATCTCAAGTTACTTGCTAGTCATATTATGAAACTTCCGAATGTAGTTTCTGTTTTCCAAAATGAAACTCAATGGCAAAATCCTCAAGTTTGGGGCAATAAAACTATTAAATTGTTCGGAAAGTCACATATTACAGAAGAAATACTAGGTAAAAAATTTAAGCTTTCACCACGCGCATTTTTCCAGCTTAACCCTGAACAAACTACTACTCTTTACTCAGAAGCCCTTAAATATCTTGACTTAACTCCTGATCAAACTTTGATCGATGCTTATGCGGGCGTTGGTACTTTGGGAATCTTAGCTAGCGATCAAGTAAGACAGGTTATTGGAATTGAATCTATTCCTGAAGCCGTAATCGATGCTCAAGAAAACTGCCGCTTAAATCATGTAAGAAATGCGGAATATATTCAAGGAAATGTAGAAAAATTACTTCCAGAACTAAAAAATCAAGGTGTTCCAATTAATGCATTAATCGTCGACCCTCCACGTACAGGATTAAGCAAAAAGTTAATTAAAACTCTACTTGAAGTAAAGCCTGAAACCTTTGTTTATGTTTCTTGTAACCCAGCTACTCTTGCAAAAGATTTAGTTCTTCTAAGTGACGCTTATGATGTTAGGGTAATTCAACCGGTTGATATGATGCCACAAACACCACGTTGGGAAGGCGTTACCAAACTAGTTTTAAGAAAAAATAAGTAATTATATTAATTTAAGCAGTCGATGTGACTGCTTTTTTTGTGCTTATAAAAAAGGTTGTAGACTGCCTGGTCTACAACCTTTTTTCAAGTGGATGAGGTAAATACTATCTAGCGCCATAACGTCAGTATCTGGGTTTGATATTATGACTTGATCAACATCACTTGTTTGCATCTGTATTGAATAACGACTATTTGATCTTACTAAGAGAATCTTGTCTTTAAAACACTACAATCTGGAGATAAAAACTATTTACAATATTATTCTACCTCTCCACACATCTTATTATAACAACTATGTAAGCGAATACAAGTTATTTAACTTGATATTGGCGGATATCATTACGAATACCAGCAAAATAATATCTACCAGTTTCTTCATCACTGATAAGTTCAACATTGTTTTCTGGATCTTCCAAACCTGCATAAAAGATTTCCTCATATTCGGCAACACTAAGCTTGCTTCGATTATCTAATAAAGCTTTATCTCCAACCTTATCAAGTTGTTTTTCATAGCCTTCAACTACATTTGCGGAATAAAATTCAGCCATTGCACCTGAACCATAAGAAAATAGACCGACTAAGTCTCCAGCTTTTAACCTACCATTTTCAAGTAAACTAAGTAGACTCAAGTATAACGATCCAGTGTAAATATTACCTACATTTGCATTCAATTCTTTAGCTGCAGTAAAGCTGTCCATTAACCGGGCATTTGTTTCTTCATCCGTTCCCTCAACAGCTAATCTATTTGCCTTTAATCCCATCTTAGTAAAAGGTAAGTGGTAGACAATAGCGGCAAAATCTTTTGTTTCAAGATTCTTTTGTTCTTTGTAAGCAGAAAAAGTATGTTTGAAAAAGTCTAAGTAAACCTGGGTAGAATACTTTCCATCTACCTTGGCTGTTTTAGAATAGTTAGGGCGCCAGAAATCATTGATATCCTCACTATAAGCACTATGGCCTTCATTTAATTCTAAAATTCTTGGATTACTAGAAATTAATAAACTAACACTTCCAGCTCCTTGAGTAACTTCACCAGCAGTATTAACCCCATAGCGAGCAATATCACTGCCGATAACAATAGCAGTTTGATCAGGATGAAGTCGTACAAAATCTTGGGCAATCATTAAGCCAGCCGTTAAGCCAAAACATGCTTCCTTAACTTCAAAAGCTCTCACAGTAGGATCTAACCCTAATGCCGATTTTACAAATAAAGAGCCAGATTTAGATTGATCCACACTACTTTCAGTACCAAAAATCAAAAGTCCTACTTTTGATTTATCAATCTTATCGATATAGCGTAGAGTTGCATTAATTCCCATTGAAACTGCATCTTGAGTTGGATCTGCAACGCTCATTTTTTTCTGTCCAATCCCAATTAAAAATTTATTTGGATCTTGATTCCTAGCATGGGCTAAATCCACCATATCAACATACTTATTTGGAGTAAAATATCCAATTTGATCAATTCCAACCTTCATCTTATTTTTGATCCTTTCTTATTTCGCTTAAAAATTCAAAAGCTGCTTCTTGAGTATATTTTTTACTTTCCTGCAATTTTTTTAAAACTATTGCTTTTTCACCTTCACTAGCTTTTAAGGTTGCTACTAAATTTCTCGCCTGCAATTTCATATGCCCAGCTTGAATTCCCTTAGTAGAAATTGCTAAAAGAGCTGAAAAGTTATTTGCTAAGCCAGTTGTCGCAATAACTTCTGCTAGTTGCTTGGCAGATATATTACCTAATAAACTAAAGCTTTGTTGAACGTCTCGACGAGCCTTAATTGAGCCACCTACTACACCGATTGCTAAGGGAACTGTTACAGTCCCCACTAGTCTATCTTCTTCAATTTTCCACTTACTCAAAGATGTATAGGCACCATTTTTATTAGCCCAAACAGCAGTTGCTGCTTCAACTCCACGATAATCATTACCAGTTGCAACTAATACACTATCAATACCATTCATAATTCCTTTATTATTAGTCACTGCCCGGTAAATATCAGTTTGTCCTATTTTACTCAATAAAGCTATCTTTTTAGCAACTTTTAATCCTCCTACACTGTCAATTGAAAGACTTACTTTAGCACTAGTCAATTGCGTAGGATAATTAGACAAAATTGCATACAGAGTTTGTTCAATATCTGGCTGCTTCTCTAATTCATTTCCTAAAAATTCTAAAATAGCATTTGTTTTATTAGCTCCCATAGCTTCTGCTGGGTCAACCAAAACTCTAAGAAAAACTAAATTTTCTTTTTGAGAAGCTTCAATTTTACGAACTCCTCCACCATGCTTGACTAAGCTAACGAATTTTTTATTAGCTAAGCTAATTAATTGAGGAAATTCAGTAGTAAACTTAGTTAAATCAAAATTATCAGTTACCTCTAAAACAATTTGACCATATATTCCATTTCGTCTACTATCAGCTACTGCTCCACCATTTTGATTAAAAATTTTAGCTGCATGGTTTGCTGCTGCAACAACCGATGGTTCTTCTACGGCCATTGGTACTTGATAATCTTTCCCGTTAACTATTAACTTAGGAAGCACACCAAGAGGAAGACGGACTTGACCAATTACATTTTCACTAAGTTTATCTAGTCTTTCCAAAGTTTCAGACTCAATCTCACTTAGTTTAATTCCTTTTTCAGTTAAAAAGACTCTTCTTTCCTCCGGTAACCATTGATAAAATTTCTTTTTAGATGATTCTTCTAATTTCATATGCGATTCCTTGGCCACCGCCAATACATAGAGATACAATTGCTCTTCGACCATTAATTTTACGCAAACTGTTTACTGCACTCATTACTAAGCGCGTACCGGTTGCACCAAGCGGATGTCCTAAACTAATTGCTCCTCCAGCGATATTTAATTTTTCTTTTGGAATATTTAGATCACGGGCTACAGCATATGCTTGAGCTGCAAAGGCTTCATTAATTTCAATTAGATCATAATCCTCAATTGTGCTATTAGTTTTTGTAAGTAATTTTTTAATAGCAAAATATGGTGCGTATCCCATATAAGCAGGATCACAGCCAATTTCTGCATAGGCACCCAAGTATGCTAATGGAGTTAAATTTAATTCATCTAATTTTTGTTGATTAGATAATAACAACATACTTGCACCATCAGTTAACGGTGAAGAATTGCCAGCCGTAACTCGTCCATTTTCCTTAAATACAGGTTTTAATTGACCTAGGGCTTCTAAACTAGAATCTGGTCGAATGGTTTCATCATGATCAAGAACATGACCATCGAGTTCAATTGGTGCATACTCTTCCTTAAACCAGTCATTCTCCTGAGCTGCATAAGCCTTGGCATGAGAATCACGTGCAAATTCATCCATATCTTGACGCGTAATATGGTATTTATCAGCTACATTCTCAGCTGTAATTCCCATCGGCTTTCTCGAATAAGCATCCCCAATTCCATCTATCATTAAGCTATCTTGATATGCTGGATTTTCATCATGCTTTTTACTTTTATCAAGTAAAAGTGGTGCATTTGTCATACTTTCTGCCCCACCTACAATTGCAATTTGAGAATCTCCTAGGAGCATTTGACCTTGAGCAAACCGTAATGCCTTTAAACTTGAACCACAAACGTCGTCTACGCTAGTACCCACTACAGATTCAGGTAAACCTGATTTTAAAGCTATTTGTCGAGCGACATTTTGACCTAGCCCAGCACTTAATACATTTCCCACCAAAATGCTATCTATTTTATCTTGTGGAACAATATTCTTTTTCAATAATCCCTTAAGTGCTAACACTCCTAGGTCAACAGCACTTTTATCCTTATAAAATCCACGATACTTACCAAAAGGAATTCGATTCATTCCTACTATATAAACATCCTGTAACACTCTTCCACCTCTTAATAAAAATTATTCTATTAACATGATAGCTCACGCCATGCATCAAATGTATAAAGTATAATTTTTTTAATCAATTCTAAAAAAAGATTGCTAAACAATCTTAGCAATCTTTTACATATACTTACTCAAAAAATTATTTACTTTCTCCTGATATTGAATCGGGTGAGTCGCAAATGATTTAGCATGTTTAGCTCCGGGAACAACCCAAAGTTCTTTCGGACCATTTGCTGCCTTATAGTTTTGATAGACCATCTGTGTTGGTACAAAAGTATCTTTAGCACCATGAATAAACAATATTGGTCTTTTATTTTTAGCAACTTGTTTTACGCTACTAGCATCTTTTAAAAAGTAACCTGCTCTAATTCTAGTTATTCCACTTAAAACTTCAACTAAAGGAAAACGGGGAAAAGCCGGAAAATGATATAAGTCTTCTGCTTCGTGTTCTATCTCATCCTTAACATTAGTGTAGCCACAATCCTCAATATAAGCTTTTACTTGTTTAGGCATTTTTAGTCCACTTGACATCATTGTTGTAGCACCACCCATACTTACACCAAAGATAGCAATCTGACTCTTATTTCTATTCCTTTTAATAACTTTCTCAGCCCATTTTTTAACATCTACTTTTTCACGCCAACCATACCCAATATAGTTTCCTTCACTTTGTCCATGACC
Source organism: Lactobacillus johnsonii (assembly GCF_014058685.1). Classification (NCBI taxonomy): domain Bacteria; kingdom Bacillati; phylum Bacillota; class Bacilli; order Lactobacillales; family Lactobacillaceae; genus Lactobacillus; species Lactobacillus johnsonii. The sequence goes on from NZ_CP059055.1 coordinate 1,448,991, forward strand.
ACGTGCATCCGGTAATAGAACATTGTAGCCTAGTTTATGAAACATAGCAGCATAAGCTCCCATTGTATCTTTATTATTCATAAAACCGTGCAGGACAATAACTGTCTTTTTAGAATTATTTACTGGAATATAATTTGCATCTAACCTTAAATTATCATCTGCTGATTTCATAATCCACTTTTGTTTATGCACATTTTGATACCACTTTTTTTCCTTGTATAGTGGGTCAGTTTTAACTAGCTTAGTATCATTGTTAATAAAAGATTTATGTCCTGGAACAACAGCAACCTGATAGAAATATAGGCCTACAGCTAAAAAAATACCACAAACTGCTAAAATAGATATAATAGCTATTTTTATTTTTTTACTCTTCAGCTTCATTAGAAGACCTCGGTTCTAAAATATAATCTATACTATCTCTAAAAAATATAGAAATCAAGAGAGGATAAAGATCTATGTATTTAGATGATTTCTTAATTTTAATTTCTGATCTCCATCCTAATTTTCAATTTTTTTATCAAAATAAGAAAAATGGCGTAATTGATCCAATCAGTAAAGTCCAAATTGACGGAGATCGATGCCTTTTATATACAGGAGAAAATGCTAAAACAATTGCTCAAATTAACCATTTACTGGGCAAATTAAAGTCTAACCATCTTCCTATCTATGTATGTACGAAGAATACAAACGAAAAAAACAAAATTTTTGGTATCAAAATAAATTTAGTAAAGGGACAGGTTTATATTTTATAAGATAGCAAAAAAAGATGCAGAAACAATCTACATCTTTTTTTGCTCATCCTAGTTTTTATCTAAATATTCATTTAAAACTCTCAAAACTCCATTGTCATTATTGCTAGGAGCCAAATACTTTGCATGTTCTTTTGCAATAGCCATACCATTTTCCATTGCATAGCTATATTTTGCAAAATCTAGCATTGGAATATCATTACCACTATCACCAAAAGCAATTAAATCTTCACCAGTTAATCCAAAATAAGCCAGTAACTTTTTCAATCCAGTTGCCTTATTAATTCCATGTTTAACAGCATCAATAGCTACTGGATTTGAAGCAAAAGTAGTCACAATATTCCCATATTGCTCATTAAATTTTTTCTCAATCTCTCCAGCTATTTTACTATCATGATGAAAAGTCAATTCAATAAAGGTATCATCAGGTAACTCTTCCCAATCACTGATCTCTACACTTTCTTTAGCGAAGTACTGCAAAAATTCCTTATCTTTTGCTGGTGCTTCAGTTCCAATATATGCTGTCTCCCTGCCATAGGCCATTGTCGCCATACTTCCATAGGTATGATGGACAAAATTAACTAAATCAATGGTCTGCTTTTTAGTTAATCCTTCAACAGCCACTTCTTTTCCTTCAACAATTAGTCGAGAACCATTGGCAGTCACGAAATCTACGCGATCAATAAATTCAGAAAAGTCATTTTTTAAACGAGCAAATGGACGACCACTAGCTACAATAAATTGAATATTATGTTTTTCTAATTTATTTAAAACTTGAGCAAACAAATCATGGTCATAGCTTCTTTGGTCGTTTAAAAATGTTCCATCCATATCAACCGCAACAGCTTTAAAAGGAATAGTCATATTCTTCTCCTTACTAACGGTGATTTAAGGCACCATTTAATTTCTTACGATATATAAAGTAAATAATTAAAATAATTGGCACAATAACCAATAAAACTGGGTAAAAGTAATCTGGAGCTAGATTTTGAGCAGTCACACCACCGATCATTGGACCAGCTGCCATTCCTATATCAAGGCCCAAATAAAAAGTCGAACTAGCTAACCCTTGTTCTTCAATTGGAGCTAACATCAAAGCGGTAGACTGATTCACAGAGTAAATAACCCCATATCCAATCGAAAGCATAATTGCAGCTAATCCCATTAACCAGTTATTGACCATAAAAGTAGCAATAATTAAAAATAAAATCATCGCAACTAAACTTAGCCAGAACCAAAAGCCAAAGCGAATTAAATCAAAATACTTTTTTAAACCAATTCTAATTAATAATAAGGCGATCGCATAAATTACAAAAAAATAACCTACAGCAATTGAAAAATGCTGTCTTTCAACATACACTACAATGTCGGCTTGTGTAATAAAATATGGAATTGCAAAAAAAGTAGTTAATAACGCTACGGGAATAGCATCTTTTTGAATGATTTTTATTTTTTTATTATTAGTAATTTTAGGCTTAGCATGGTTTCCAACAAATTGAATAGAAACAATCATTAATAGTGCTGCAAGTACAGCGAGCCAAAGAGCTGACTTATAGCCAATTATTTTATACAAGTTAATAGCTAAAGCTGGTGCAAGAGCCATGGCTAAAGCATTCATCAAGCCATAAAATCCCATTGCTTCTCCAACATGACTCCGAGGAACCAGAAATGCTAACCAGGTAGTCATACAAACTGTTGCGAGCACAAAACCAGTACCATTAATTAACCTAAAAATTAAGAGCCAATTTCCTGATGGAGAGAAACAATAACCTGCCACCCCAATTAAAATTAATACTCCTCCAATAAAGGACAAACTATACTTTGAAAAACGGTCAGTTAAATTACCAGCGACCGGTCTTAAGAACATTGAAACTACACTCATAATCCCTGTTATCACACCGGCAAATACCGCACTAGCACCTAAACTGATTGCATAGCCATTAATCAAGGGTGTTACAAACATTACTGAGAACATAAAAAAGAAAGACGCGGCCATAACCAGAATAACGTCTTTAGTATAAATTGATTGCTTCTGTTTCAATTTTTTACTCCTATCTAGCATTATCACTTTTAACTTTATCATACTTTGAGTTTAAGCAAAAAAGCCAGTTGAATAAATCAACTGGCTTATTAGTTTATATTACTTAATTAATACCCCATGTAACGGTCTCTTTCCCAATCAGAAACTGATTGAGTGTACTTAGACCATTCAAGGTTCTTAGAATCAATAAAGCTTTGAGTCAAGTGTTCACCTAAAGCTTCTTGAATTAGTGGGTCAGCCTTAAAAGCTTTTACAGCATTATGCAAAGTAGATGGAAGTGGTTTAATGCCTCGCTTAGCTCTTTCTTCTTCAGACATTTCAAAAACATTAGAAGTAATAGGAGCCATTGGCTTCTTAGCCTCTTTAATACCATTTAGTCCAGCAGTTAAACAAGCTGCAAGGAGAAGATATGGATTAGCAGTTGGATCAGCTGAACGCATTTCTAGACGAGTGTTAATTTCTTCAGCATCTGGAATACGAACAAGTGGTGAACGGTTCTTAGAAGCCCAGGAAATATAAACAGGAGCCTCAAAACCAGGAATTAGACGTTTATATGAGTTAACAGTTGGATTACCAATTGCTGTAATTGCACGGGCATGTTCCAAAATTCCATTTAAGAAATAGAGAGCTGTATCTGATAAGTGGAATTCACCATCTTTATCATAGAATACGTTTTTACCATCTTTAAATAAAGACATATTAGTGTGCATTCCGTTTCCAGCTTGACCTTCTACAGGCTTAGCCATAAATGTAGCATACAAACCATGCTTTCTTGCTACTTCACGAACAACCATCTTAAATGTTTGAACACGGTCAGCAGTAGTTAAAGCATCATCAAATCTAAAGTCAATTTCTTGTTGACCATCACCTACTTCGTGGTGAGCAGCTTCAACTTCAAAACCAATACTTTCTAAAGTTTCAACAATATCACGCCGACATCTTGCACCAGCATCGTCAGAAGTCATATCAAAGTATGAAGCATGATCAGGAACTTCAGTAGTCCAGTTACCATCCTCACCTAACTTAAATAAATGAAATTCTGCTTCAAAACCAATATCAAAATCAGTAAAGCCCATTTCTTTCATTTCTTTAAGAACACGCTTCAAGTTGTTTCTTGGATCACCTTCAAAAGGTTCACCATTTGTCTTGTGAACTGAACATACTAAACGACCGATCTTTCCACCCTTTTCATCTCCCCAAGGCAAAACTGCCCAAGTAGAAAAGTCTGGGTATAAAACCATGTCACTTTCCTCTAGACGAACAAAGCCATTAATTGAAGAACCGTCAAAACGAATATCATTAGTTAAAACTTTATCTAATTGGCTAGTTGGAACTTCGACGGCTTTAGATGTTCCGTTAATATCGGTAAAGGCTAATCTTAGAAAACGAACATCGTTATCTTTAACACTTTTTTTAATATCTTCTGCAGTAATAGTTTTACTCATTGTACACACCTATTCTAAAGAACTATAGTCCAATATTATAATTGGTATAGTCCTTAAAAATCTATTCACTACTTGTGCTTATGCACATTGAATACAATAGCAGACCAAATTGGTCTCGTCAATAAATATTAATATTTCTTTAGCTATATTTTAAACTAATTGTTATAAAGAATACTAATAATACACTATTATAACCATAATTTTTTATTTGTTTAAAAATTCATTTATTTTTCTAAGAGCCTTTTCAGATACTTTTTCATCTTGCAAAGGATCAAGCCAAACAACAGGTAATTGGTGTTTGAAATATGTCAATTGACGTTTAGCATACTTTCGAGAAGCTTGTTTCAGCTTGTTCACACATTCATCTAAAGTCTTTTCTCCAGAAAAATATGGAAAGAATTCTTTATATCCAATAGCTTGAATTACTTGATGTTCACGAGACCTATTTTCATAAACGAACTTTGCTTCTTGTAGTAACCCATGCTCCATCATTTTATCTACGCGCATATTTATTCTCTGATAGACTTCTTCTCGATCACTATTTAATCCAAGAATTAAAGCATCATATCGCGGATTAATCTTTTGTTGTTGTTCACTAAACAATTTACCGGTTCTACTAATTACTGTTAATGCTCTAAGACTACGACGACTATTTTGCGGCGCTATTTTTTCTGCTGCAGCTGGATCTTTCGCTTGAAGAAGATCCCACAACTTATTTTCTCCATTTTCTTTTAAATATTCTTCCCATTGTGGATCAACGCTTGTTTGATACTCCCCTGGTTCACCAAGTTGAAGCTGGTTGACCAAGGCATTAATATAAAATCCGGTTCCCCCCACAACTAATGGAATGGCTCCATCAGCAACAATTTTATCTACTGCTTTGGTACCTTCAGCAACAAAATCTTTAACAGAATATTCTTCAAAAATTGAACGTTGATTAATTAAATAGTGTTTTACTCGTTTTAGTTCTTCATCTGTTGGCTTAGCGGTACCGATACTTACCTCTTGATAGATTTGCATTGAATCACCAGAAATAATTTCTGCATTAATTTTTGGAGCTAAATCTAACGCTAGGTCTGTTTTTCCGATCCCGGTTGGGCCAATTAGTACAATAATTTTTTGCATATAAAATCCTCTTATTTTCTTGGTATCAATTCTAACAAAAATCTTCTTTTTCTTCAGAGTTAATATAGCAAAAGGCTTTATTGAATTAAGAATTATTGCTAAAATTTGAGGTGATAAATAATTTCTAGGGAGGCATTTATATGGCAAAGAAATTTGGTGCCGGTGTTGTAACTGGTGTTTTAGCAACTGTTGGTGCACTTGCAGCAGGACTTGCTACTTACAAGAAAAAGGTAGTAGAACCTGAGCAAAAAGAAGCTGACAGAATCGAACAAAATAGAATTAAAGCCAACAGAAAGAGCTACTCAGCTCACCAAGGCTAAATAAAAAAGAGAGATTAATCCCTGTAAAAAGGTGTTGATCTCTCTTTTAATATTTAGAGGCCTTAGTTTGACCATCCCATTTTTCAAAACCGTCTTTTAGCCAGTATACCTTTTCATACCCCTTCTTTTGTAAAAAGCGTGCTGCTCTTACTGTCAAGGCATTTGAATCAGAATAAAGATAAACTGGTAAATCTGGACGAATTTCTTGATATTGATATTTAAACATTGTATAAGGAATATTACGTGCTCCTAAAATATGTTCTTTTTTAAAAGGTCCTTTTTCACGCACATCAATAATTTGTGCTTTTCGCTTTCCCTTTTCAAATTCTTCATTAGTTAATGCACCACCGACTCTTTTGGATTGGATCCATGTCCAAAGCCAACTCAAAGCAAAGGCCAAAATAATGATGATTAAGATAATGTTGATAATCCCAAAAATATTCATTAATTACTTACCCCTATATAAGAATTTCTATAGTACTATGATAATCCATTACTATCTTTTGCGCTAGTTTCCTTTTCTTCTTCAATTTCATGTTCGTGACTTAAAATCAATTTTGCATTCATGTATTCTTTCTTAGAAACTACACCTGCATGATATAAATTATCCAGTTCAATTCCCATTAGTTCTATGTCCCACTTACGTTTACCAACATAAACGATAATATTAAACTTTTTTAATAGCTTTTGAACATCATGTAAATTTTTCATTATTAATTATTAATCACTATTCCCTGATGTAAACAGAAGACAACATAAATAATTATTACTACTGCTGCTATAACTCTTAACTTGTGATGATATTGTCTCAAATGGGCACTACCAAAAATTATTCCTAAAAGAAAACCAGATATTAATCCACCGAGATGACCTAAGATATCAATATGACTTGCAAATAAATCAAGCGCTAAATTAATGATAGCTAATGCTAAAGCCTGCCTTCCCAAATAATTAATTGCCGGAATTGCTCGATTGGCTAAATAAAGAGCAATTACTACACCAAAAAGTCCAAATAAAGCTGTAGAAGCACCGGCACTAACTACCGAATCGCTCCCATATGCATAACTTAACAGATTTCCACCAATCCCTGACAATAAATAAACTGTTAAGAATCGCCAGTGACCTAAAAGTGGTTCCATAAATTGACCCATGTAATAAATCATTACTGCATTAGATGCGATATGTAACCAGCCGATATGCAAAAATTGCGCTGTAAACAAACGCCACCATTGATGTTCAACAGTAACAAGTTGATTATTCATTGCCCCAAGTCGAACTAGGGTATTAATATTAGTCGAGCCACCCATTATTGTTTCGATTATGAAAACAACAAAGAGTACAATTAAAATCGCATTTGTAACAAAAGTGCTAGAAAATCGATTAGTATTCAACTTTTGCATTATCCATCATCCCCTTCATTTACTTAAAATAAGATTTTCTATTGGAATATCATGATCCTCAATTTTCCATTTTGTTTGATCAAAAGCCTGAACGGAATTAACTAGACTAAGAGTTTGAGTAGGATATTTCTTTAAAAAGCGATCATAATATCCACCACCAAAACCAAGCCGACTATTTTTATCTAATCCATAAGCTAATCCGGGTACAATTATTAAATCTAAATCATTTTTTACCTCAGCTTTTGGATCGTGATTTTCTAAAACTCCAAACTTAGTTTTTTCTAGAAAAGTGTTTTTATTATAAAGTGTAAATTCCATCTTTCTATTTGGTAAACACCGTGGAATATATACTTTCTTTTTTATTTTCCATAAAGTAGCAATAATTGGGGCTGTATCGACTTCTAGAGCCATTGAAATAGAAATACCAACATTCTCTACTTGATGTAATAATCGGCTTTTAAGTAGCTTTTCTTTTAAGATTTCATCTTCTAATTGTTTTTGCTGAGTTTTTCCAAATTCAGTCAGTTTTCTTATTTGTAAATTTCGTAAATCTTTTTTATTAATTAAATTCATTAAATAAAATATTATTAGATACAAAAAAACAACAGGAATTGCCTGTTGCTTTGATTACTTAGTTTCGCGGTGAAGTGTTACCTTTCTTTCAACTGGGCAATACTTCTTTAAAGCTAAACGTTCCGGATGCTTACGCTTATTCTTTTCAGATAAGTAACTTCTATCGCCACATTCGGTGCATTCAAGGATAATATGTTCTGCCATGTTTTCCACCACCTACTTATTTAGTTAACTGTTAAACTATACCATGTTTTCCGTACTTTTACCAGTACTTTTCTATTTATTAAGTTTGAAGTAGTCTTCAACCATTGCCTTTGCCACTTGCAAAGTATATGAACCTTCTTTATCTGGGTCCAGTCCTGGGAAGACCACAGCTACAGCGATTTCAGGATCTTTTGATGGGGCATAACCAACAAAAGTAGCGTTAATAACTTCTGGCGCATTCGGATTACCTGGGTTATCTTCATCATAATAAAAAGTCTGAGCAGTACCAGTTTTACCAGAAATCGAAGGCTTAACGTTCTTTAATGAATGGGCTGTCCCCCATGAATTAGTACCATGAACAACACGATACATCCCTTGATGAATAACATCAAGTTGATCCTGAGTCCAAGGAATACGCATCTGAACCTGTGGCTTAGTGTTATGAAGAATTGATACTTTATTACCTTGCGAATTAGTCTCACCAACTGATTGAACTAAATATGGGCGCATACGATATCCACCATTAGCAATAGTTGAAATATATTGTACTAATTGAATTGGCGTATAAGCATCATAGTTTCCGTAAGACAAGTCAAGAACAGAACCTGTAAGCAATTGACCAGCTGAGTTATATGAGCGACCTTGAATACCTGAAACTTCTCCAGGAAGGTCTACACCAGTTTTTTGACCCAAACCAAACATTGCAAAATTACGTCTCAATTTAGTAAATGCATCTGAAGGCATTGAGATAAAACTATGTGGAGTATATTTAGCATTTACCCATCTTAAAGCTAATTGCATCATGTAAATGTTACTTGATACTTCAAGAGCTGTTGGGGCATCAAGACTACCAAATGTACCAACTGGGTAAACAGATTTCTTAATTGGAGAACCTGGCAAGTAAATTGGCGTATCGGGCATTACGTTGTTAGTTGGTGTAATAACACCATTCATTAATCCACCCGCAACAGTTGCCCCTTTGACTGCAGACCCCATAACAAAGGATTTATTAATTACACCTAACGCATCATCAGTATCTTTATTAGTCTTTGCATTATGATCAATACCTGCAATCGCTAAAAGTGCTCCAGTCTTTGGATTCATCGCTACTGCATAGGCACCATTAGAATACTGCGTAGCACCTGCAGCTTTAGCAGCCGCATATTGCTTCTTCAGTGCATCTTCTACTTGTTGTTGATATTTAGCATTCATTGTCAAAATCAAACTGGCACCACTTTGTCCTTTATAGACAGTCTTAGTTTGTTCAACACCATCTCCGGACTTAGTAACTACCTGTGACTTAGACTTAGTTCCTTTCAGAAGCGGCTCATACTTTTCTTCTAAGTAACTTGTACCTACACGGTCATTTCGTGAGTAACCTTGTGTTAAGTAGTACTGCAAGTTATCACTTGGTAAACCAGCTTTTTCTGAAGAAACGGAACCAATGATACTTTTAATGGATTTTCCATTTGGATAGCTTCTGGACCAGTCAGTTCCAATACCTACACCTGGCAATTCAGATAGGTGCTCTCCAACTAATGCCATTTCTCTATCAGTTAGACCTTTATTTTTAATATAGATAGTAGATAAAGTGTATGCTCCAGAAATCTTATTAAAAATTAAAGCAGCCGTTTTTTGACGTTTAGTAAAATGGATATCTTGCTTTTCAACACGTTTTAAGACATTGTTATAGATTTGACTTGAACTTAAAGCATCCCCATTACTGTCATAACGTTCAGATCGAGGCAGCTTAGCTGTTTCCTTTTCTGATATTTTACTGTTAGCTAAATAATAATCATAAAGCTGTCTTTGGGTAGGTTCTTCATCATCAAGTGTTATATATTGACTTAAGCGATTAGAAATTTTATATATTTGACTAGACGTAATGCTAGAATTTTTGGTATAAGTAATTGCGTTATTAGCTTTATTACCTACCAAAACTTTACCGCTGCTATCATACATCACACCACGTGGTACATTATTTGATACAATCTTTTGGTCGGTTTGCTGTACTTCTGCTTGAAAACGTCCACCGTAGAAAAGCTGTAAGTAGGCCAATTGACCAATTAATAATAAAAATAAAACTAAAATGACGCCCAAAATAATTTTCATTCTTAGGGGCGTCGAAGTGGAATTTCTATTCGAACCTTTACTCTGTTTTAAATAATTCAAAATTCTAACCTCACTAAACTAGAATTGATTTTAGCAAAAAATGCATCTAAATTCTATTTTTCTCCCAGTGAAAATCGCAATAATTATATATTCTTAAGAAGTAGGGTATTTATCAATGATTATCAACAAAATTAAAACATATTTTAAAAATAAATATCTATATTGGCTTTCTTTTTTACTGCCTACTTGTATCTTTGCAAGCTATTTTCTATATCGAGGCCAGGAAATTTTAACCGTTGATCTAGGTCAACAATATATTGACTTTCTTTCTTTTTATAAAAATAATCTACTCTCTAATCCTTTAAACTTTATTTTTACATTCAGTAATGGTCTAGGGAGTTCGTTTATTGGAACTAGTGCCTATTATTTAAATAGTCCCTTTAATTTTCTACTATTACTTTTTTCAAATTCATCTTTACCAATAGCTATTCTTTTAATTATTAGTCTAAAAGTCGGCGCTATTGGTTTAAGTAGCTTCTTTTATTTTCAGAAATTTTTCAAGGGTGATAATAAAATTTTCGCTTTAGCCGCTAGTCTTGCTTTTGCACTGAGCGGTTTTGTTGTTAGCTATAATTTAAATCTCATGTGGCTCGACAGTCTAATTTTATTACCTCTTTTACTAGACGCAATTGATAAATTATTTGAACAAAAGAAGCACTATTTTTATCTTACCACGATCACTTTCTTACTATGGTTAACTAATTTTTATACTGGTTTCATGGTGCTATTTTTTGGCTTACTTTATTTTATTACTGCTCTAATTAATCATTCTTTCTCAAGCAAAATTATTTTCCACTATTTCACTAAGAGTCTCTTAGGCACTACCCTAGGCGCCTTTGTATTATTACCAGCCTTTTTTGAAATATTAAATGGAAAAATTAACTCCGACACTACCCTTTCGCTAGGTTTTCAGTTTGCACCATATCAAGCTCTTGATAAATTAGTAATTGGCGCATTTAATTTTACTGAGATGGAAAAAGGACTACCTAACATTTTTCTAACTAGTATTTTTACTCTATTGTGCCTCCTTTACTTTATCAATCAACATTTTTCCCTAAAAGAAAAATTTACATCAGCTATTTTACTATTATTTCTATTCCTATCTTTTAGCTTTAACCCACTAGTTCTGTTATGGCATTTAGGCCAATATCCTGTTTGGTATCCAGCACGCTTTAGCTTTATCTTTTCTTTCTATGCAATCTATCTGGGTGTTCAAGTTCTCGCACATACACACAAATTTAATCTTACGAGCAAAATAGCTAGTCTGCTTTTAGTAATTAGCTTAAGTATCTTTCTTTTATTAAGTATCCATCAAAAAGAATTTTTGAGCCAAACTAATATTATTCTTACCATTCTTTTTCTTTTATGTAGTTTACTCATAATTTTATTTTTTCACTATAAGTGGATCCCAGTAATCTTTTTCGGAATAGTAGGACTAGAAGTAAGTATTAATCTGCTAGCAAGTTTAGATAATATCTCTTATCAAAAAAATTTTGATTATGCTAATTTCACTAGTAATGTTTCTCAAACTACAACCTATTTACATAAATATGACTCTGGCTTATATCGCACAGAAAAGACATTTACTCGTTCCGATGACGACCCATTCAGTAATAATTATTATGGGGTTAGCAACTTTAATTCTATTTCTGATCGTGCAGCTATTAATTTAGTAGATTATCTTGGGCTAGAAAACAATGATAATTCTTTTACCAATAATTTCGCTACGCCCTTATCCGATAGTCTTTTAGGCATCAAATATAATATTGTTCCCATTAAGAATAGGCGTAATTTACCTAAAAAAGAACAAGTTGTATTTACGAGTGCTTTTTATCGACCAGATTTAGTTACAAATACAGTCGTTAAAAGTTTTAAACAATTACAAATTAGAAAAAATTCATCTGCTTTACCACTTATTTTTATTTCAAATACCCATCAGAAAATTACCTTTTATAATAATATGCCTGCTACAAATCAAAATAATCTCTTTAGCAACATCCTCGGTCAAAAACTTAATCTTTTCAATAGTTTATATCTAACAAATCCAAGTAAACTAAAAAACACTAAGGATAGTAAGAATATCAATGAATATAAAAAGATTGATAAAAATAAAACTGCTAACATAACCTTTAATATTTCCTCATTTGAAAAGGGAGCTTATTACCTCGAGCTTCCCTCAAACTTAACTACTAATGTCACTTCTATTATTGTTAATAATCACCAACTTAACAATGATGATTTAGGTATTTCAAGTAAATTACTAAATATTGGATATTATTCAACAAATACTCCTATTAAAATTGTTTTCAATCTAAACACTGAAAATATCAATTTAAATGGTATTAGAGTTCTTCAATTTAGAGAAGATGAATTTAACAAAATTATTCGTAAATTCAATCAAAAACAGCCAGTAACTCATCAAACAAGTCCTATTTCTTTAAAAATTAATTACACTGCACAAAAAAATGAAACTTTAAATTCTACCATTCCTTATTCAAAAAATTGGCTGATTTTTGACAATGGTAAACTTCTGCAAACCCACAAATTTGCCCAAACATTTTTAAGTGCCCCTCTAAAACAAGGTCCCCATCAACTTACTTTAATCTATGTACCAGTTGCTTTCTTAATTGGTCTTATAATTTCAATTATTTCACTCACACTTTTATTTATTTTCAAACCAAAAAGGGATTAACTTACTAGCTTTTACGTAAGTTAATCCCTTTTTTGGATAAATTATTTAAATTAGTTCAATGTCTTAACGTCATTGATAGTAACATCAAAAGTTCCACCTGGGGTGTTAATAGTTACTTTTTCACCCTTCTTTTTACCAAGTAAAGCTTGAGCAATTGGTGAATCATTAGAAATTTTTCCATTAAGCGGATCAGATTCATCAGATCCAACAATAGTATAGGTTTCTGGATCATCAGTACCTACTTCAGTGTAAGTAACAGTTTTACCAATAGAAACTTCATTAGGATCAACACTATCTGCATCAACAACTTGTGCATACTTAAGCATTTGTTCAATTTGAACAATACGTTGTTCTACAGCACTTTGTTCATCTTTTGCTGCATCATACTCTGAGTTTTCTGATAAGTCACCGAATGATCTAGCAACCTTAATTCGTTCAATAACTTCTGGACGTTTTACTAATTTTAAGTTTTTTAATTCCTTCTGAAGTTTTTCTTTACCTTCAGCAGTCATTGGATAAACTTTTTCTGCCATACTAAAAATTCTCCTTACCTATACTTATTTTTCTTTGCACCAAACAGCTTATGTTTTCTACCTAAAAAAGTCAACCATTTTTACTGGCCTAAACTACTATTTCGTTTCAAATGTTCGTCATAGTTTTCGTTGTAGTAAACCTTACCAGTCTTAAGGTTTGCAACAAAGTAGAGATAGTTAGACTTAATTGGGTTCAATACAGCACTAATTGAATCTAGACTTGGATTGTTAAATGGTCCAGGTCCATATCCTTTATGAACATATAAGTTATATGGTGATTTTACTTTAATATCCTTTAGTGATAAAGAATGTTTATGCTTATTCAATGCATACATTACTGAAATATCTGACTGAAGTGGCATATTAGCTTTAAGTCTGTTAAAGAATACTCCAGCAATCATACGCCTATCTTTAGTTTTAACACCTTCACGTTCTACTAATGAAGCTAAAGTTAAAACTTCCTGTACTGTTAAGTGCTTCTTCTTAATTGAACTGTAGTATGGTTGCAAAACTTGATCAGTCTTATCAACCATTTGATTAACTAATTCTTTTAAAGAAGCTCCTTGATAAACATCATATTTTGCTGGGAAGAGATATCCTTCTAAATGATAGCGAACACCCTTACTGTTCATAGAACTAGTTAAAAGTTTAGGATATTGCTTCTCCAAACTCTTCATAAAGCTCTTATCTTTCATTAGCTTTAAGAAATCTTGTCGACTATACTTGGTATTCTTGCTAACTGTAGTAGCAATACTATCAATTGTTTGTCCTTCTTTTATTAGAACATGACCAACAACTGGACGACCACCTCCACCTTGCAATTGGCTCACAATCTCTTTGTTATGCATTGAAGGTGATAAATAAAAATTCCCTGCTTGAAAATTTGTCGCACTATGACTCTTTAACCAAAAGTTGAAAACGGCCGCATTTCTAATAATCTTTTTCTCTTGTAAAATTTGAGCAATTTGACTATTAGTTGCTCCCGCAGGAATATGAACACTAACAACATCTTCATCATGTCGATTGACTGGTTGAAGTGCGTATCCTACGTAACAGCCTCCAATCAAGACAACTAAAACTAAAATCGCTCCTAGTCCACTAAGGATCCAACGAGTAACCTTTTTAGATGCCTGTTCCTCTAACTCATGATTTTTCTTTTTGTCTTGATTTAGCAAATGCTTTTCCTCCGAAAATCACAAAAATCTAAGACAATTATAGCAAAGCTCCCCAGAAAAGAATTAACGAACTTTAATCTTTAGACTTTCTTTCAGATCTGCTTCAATTTTTTCCATTGCTGTAGCTACAACTTCATCAGTTAATGTGTCTTTTTCATTTAAGAAAGTTAATGAGTAAGAGATTGATTTATGACCTGATTCAATTTGACTTCCGGCATAAACATCGATTACTCGAATATCATAAAGATATTTGCCCCCATTTAACTTAATTTGAGCTTCAATTTGTGCATTAGTTACATCATTAGGTACTAATAGAGATAAATCTCGCTCAATAGCTGGGAATTTTGGAGCAGCCTTAGCTTTCATCCCTTTATGAAGCATAGAAACAATTGTATCTAAATCAATTTCATAAACATATATCTCACTGCCACGTAATGCTTTGTCAAGTGTAGTAACAGCATGTGCTAACATTCCAATTAGACCAATATATTGATCATTAATATAAATGCCGGCAGTTCTAGTTGGATGCATTCCTTGAACCAGTTCAGCACGATACTCTACATCTTCATCTTTGATGCCAATTGCTCTAAATAAGTTAGTTAATTGCCCCTTTACAAAATAGAAGTCAATCTTTTGGTCTAAATGTTGCCAATTGGCTGCTAAAGTATGTCCTGAATAAAGAGCAGCTAAATGTTCATGTTCATTAAATGTATTATTTTCATGATCATAAACTCTGCCTTGTTCAAATAAAGCTAATTCTTTTTGCTTACGGGCCATATTATAGCTTGCAGCATCAACCAATCCTGTTATTAGGTTTTCTCTCATAGTTGAACGACTTGAGTTTAATGGCCATTGAACTTCAACTACTGGTTTAGGATCTTTAGTAAATGAAATTGCTTTTTCTGGAGAAGTCAACGAGTAAGAAATTGCTTCCATCAATCCTTGACCTTGAACGATATCCTTAATTCTACGCATAGCAGTTTCTTTTGCTGAGTAACCACCATGAGTTTCAGCTAAAAGTGGTTGAGTAGATTTCAAGTTATCATAACCATAAATTCGGCCAACTTCTTCTACTAAATCTGCTGGAATAGAAATATCCCATCTTCTATTAGGAATGGTAACTACTAACTCATCTTCAGAGCCTGCAACAGTAAAACCTAACTGATCAAAGATCTTTTCCATTTCAGCTCTGCTTAACTCAGTTCCCAATACCTTATTAATATAAGATACAGTGGTTTTAACTACTGAAGGATTTCTTTGAGCATCAGTTGCTTTTATTTCACCTTCATTAACTGTACCATCCGCATCATTACGCAATAACAATGCAGCCATATCCAAGGCTTTTTGAGTATTATCCCAGTTAACACCTTTTTCAAATCGACTTGATGCTTCAGTTCTGTTAGCGTGACGCAATGCAGATTTTCTTACACTAGTTCCATCAAAAACGGCAGATTCTAAGATTACATCAGTAGTATCGTCTTCAACTTCTGAGTTCTTACCACCCATGACACCGGCCATCATAACAGGCTTTTGACCGTCAGTAATGATGATATCGTTTGGATCTAATTCCACTTCTTTATCGTTCAATAATGTAAGCTTTTCATTTTTATTTGCTTTTCTAACTTCTAGTTTACCGTCCTTAAAAGTACGAGCATCATAAGCATGCATTGGTTGACCAGTTAAAAGCATTACATAATTAGTAACATCGACCACATTATTAATCGGACGAATTCCTGCATTCCAAAGGCGTCTTTGCATCCACAATGGACTTTCACCAATTTTTACATTAGAAATTTTTCTTAAGTAAAACTTAGGTGCTAGTTTTTCATCAACTTGTACATCTAATTCATTAGTCCAGTCAGGTCCATCTTCCTTAAGCACTACTGGTTCAACTTTAGGTTTTTCATCAACAATTGCACCAACTTCATAAGCGGCACCTTCCATTGATAAAGTATCAGCACGGTTTGGAGTAATATCAAAATCTAAAATATAGTCATCCATGCCAAGTGCTTTGTATACTTCTTCACCTGGTTTTACATCTGCATCTTTAGGGAAAACAAAAATTCCATCTGCATATTTTGCAGGAACTACCTTATCTTCAAAACCAATTTCTTGAAGTCCGCAAATCATGCCGTTTGATTTAATTCCGCGAATTTTACCACGCTTAATTTTTTCATTTCCGGCAATTCTTGCCCCGTGTAAAGCAACAATAACATCTTCACCAGCTGCAACATTAGGAGCACCACAAACAATCTGAATTGGTTCTTCTTCACCAACATCAACTTGGCATTTGTGTAAGTGAGTTCCTTCAATATCCTCACACTCTAAAATGTGTCCAACTACTATTTTTTTTAATCCTTCTGCTGGGTGATCTACAGATGCGATCTCAACACCAGTTCTAGTAATCTTTTCTCCTAAATCTTTAGGATCTTCATCTAAATCAAGAAAATCTTTTAACCAATTATATGAAACAAGCATTAATCTTCCTCCTTACGGAATTGTGCTAAGAAACGTACATCATTAGTATAGAAATCACGAATATCAGAAATGCCGTATTTCAAAATTGCAAAACGATCTAACCCTAAACCAAAGGCAAAACCACCATAGACTGTTGAATCTACACCAGCATTTTCTAAAACATTTGGGTGAACCATACCAGCACCAAGTACTTCGATCCAGCCAGTATACTTACAAATTGGACACCCCTTACCATCACAATTAAAACAAGAAACATCCATTTCAACTGATGGTTCAGTAAATGGGAAGTAAGATGGACGAAGACGAGTCTTGCGATCTTGACCAAAAACGTGCTTGGCAATCATTTCTAGAGTTCCCTTAAGGTCTGACATAGTAACATTTTTATCGATTACTAAGCCTTCCATTTGCTGGAATTGGTGGGAGTGAGTTGCATCATCATCATCTCTACGATATACCTTACCTGGACCAACCATCTTTAATGGACCTTTAGAAAAATCATGCTTTTCTAAAACTCTAGCTTGATCTCCTGACGTTTGCGTTCTAAGTAAGTTTTCCTCATCAATATAGAAAGTTGCTTGCATATCACGAGCAGGGTGATCCTTTGGCAAGTTCATCATTTCAAAGACATAGTGATCAGTTTCAATTTCTGGACCTTGAACTACTTCATAACCCATTCCAATAAAGTAGCTTTCTAAATCATCTAAAATAATATTAATAGGATGCTTTGAACCTAAATGTCCTTCACGACCAGGCAAAGTAACATCAATTTTTTCTTCTTCTAATTTTTTGGCAATTAAAGTTTGTAAGAAGTTATTTTTTGCTTCATCTAACTGCTTTTGAAAGAGATCACAAACTTGATTTACTTCTTGACCCACCTTAGGTCTATTTTCTGGGGCAATATCTTTCATTGAGTGAAGAATTTCAGTTAATTCACCCTTGCGCCCCATTAACTCTACTCTAATCTTATCAAGCATTTTCTGGTTTTCAGCTTGCTTGATTTCATTCAATCCTTCTTCTTTTAACTTATTTATTCTATCGAATAAGTCCATCTCATTTTCCTTTCCAACAAAAAAAGCCCCGTCCCAAAAGGGACGAAGCTTCGCGGTACCACCCTAGTTTGAACTAGCACAAATAAAGTGCGTGTTCACACTCTTTTCGAATAACGGTGAAATACCGGAATTGATTAGATTCTGCTCCTAAGATGAAATTCATGCTTCTAACTTAAGTTTCTTCCACCAGTAAAACTCTCTCTAAAAAGCTATCCACACTACTAATCTTAATCATCGCATTTAATTATAATAGTATCTTAAAACTTTTTACCTAACTTTGCAATTACCTTTAAGCCCATTTATCAGCCCAATTATGGACTTGCTCAAAAACGGGTTGTAAATCGGCACCCTTTTGAGTCAGGGTATAGCTGATAATTCCACTCTTTTTGTCTACAGTACGGTTAACAATTCCGTCTTTTTCTAGTTCTTTTAGTCGTTCAACTAAAACACGATCAGAGCATTTACTAATGCAACGTGCTAAATCCTTAAAACGCATTGCATTAGTATCACACAAAGAGCTAATAATTAAGCCGTTCCATTTTTTACCAATAATTCCAAAAGCATCAATAAAATGCGAACACAGTGAATAATCTTCTGGATCCGGACAGTCAGTCATTTTAGTTTTGCTTTCAATTTCTTGGGACATATGTATTCCTCCTAAAAAATCAAAATAATTTTAAATCATCTATATTAAGATTATAGTGATAACACTTACTAAAAACAAGCTGCAAGCTTATGAAAAATGATAAATCATAATACCCGCTGCTACTGCCGCATTTAATGATTCTGCCTTTCCCTTTATCGGGATATAGATCTTTTTATCCGCTGTTTCAATTACCTCTTTACTTGCCCCATGAGCCTCGTTTCCAATTACGAGCGCTAATTGAGGAACTGGGGCACAATTATTCAAGGACTTAGCAGTTTTATCAAGAATGCTTACATAGACTGGAAGACCATTTTCCTTAAAACTACTAATAGCTTCTAAAATCGGATTTTGGATAATTTGAATATGGAACTGGCTCCCCTGCATACTACGCTGAACTTTTGGATTATATAAATCTACACTTTCTTCAGATAATACTACACCATCAAAACCAGCTGCATCGGCTGTACGAATAATTGTTCCAACATTTCCTGGATCAGTTAAATTATCTAAAACAACCCATTTTCCATATTCAAAACTAAATGATTTTGGTTGATTAATTGGTAGCACCATAAAGATATCTTGACTATTTTTAGTACTACTTAAATGCTGAGCAATTGCATCGGTAATCTGGATGACTTTATTATCTTTTAATTTATAAGTCGTATCTAATTTTTTTAAAGCTTCTGCTGTTCCTAAAACATAAAGATAGTTTTCATGACTCTTTAAAGCTTCTTCAACTAAATGAAAACCTTCAATTAAATAAGTTTGGGTCTTTTTACGATACTTTTTTTGTTCAAGCTTTCTAAGGCTTTTAATTGTGGGATTATTTACTGAGTTAATTTCTATCATAAATTTCTACTTCCTTCTAATCTAATATTTTAAATTACCTCGCCCAAAATTAACATGTTAAAATTTAAGTTAGAATACACAGAAAAGAGCGATAATTATGAAGACAGTTACAATGAGAGTTACAGGCTTAGTACAAGGAGTTGGCTTTAGATGGACAACTCAAATGATTGCCCAAGAATTAGGAATCACCGGTACTGTTAAAAATAATCCAGATGGGTCTGTATCAATTGTAGCTCAAGGGGATGAACTCCCTTTAGAGCATTTTATCAAAAAAATTAAAGCATCTCCTTCAGTTGCTGCCCATGTTGATCATGTAGATTTAAAGATAATTCCCAATACAGAAAAATTTACTCGCTTTAGTGTGGTTTATTGATACTTTAACAAATAACTAGTAAACTTTATTGCAGTAACAATAAAGTAGGAAAGGTTATAGTTAATGAAATCAAAAACTAAATATTTTAGTCTCTTTGCCATGATAACTGTGCTAGCACTTACCTTAACAGGATGTGCTAACAATGGTCATAGCATCTATCAAGCACCCACTAGTGGGCCATATGCTTGGATCTTTAGTCTATTTGGCAAACCAATTCAAAATATCATGTTAGCAGTCGAACATCAAATTGGTGGCTCAAATGGAGCTGGCTGGGCAATTATTATTATTACCTTTGTTGTTCAGCTCATTGTTATGCCACTTCGACTAGCTTCTCAGCGTAAAATGACTACCCAACAAGAAAAAACGCAAAAGCTTCAACCTCAAATGAGATTGATCCAAGAAGCACTTAAGAAGCCTGGGCTAACACAACCACAGCAAATGCAAATTAGCCAACTTCAAATGCGTGTTTATAAAGAAAATAATATGTCAATGATGGGCGGAATGGGCTGCTTACCATTACTTATTCAGCTTCCAATCATGATGGGAATTTATCAAGCTGTAGCTTACTCTAAAGAATTAGCAGCTTCAAGTTTCTTTGGCATTTCTCTTGGACAACGATCCATTATCTTAACAATTATTGCTACGTTGCTGTATGTAGTTCAGGGTTATCTTTCAATGGTTGGAATACCTGAAGAACAAAAGAAAGCAATGCAAATGACTTTAATTCTAAGTCCAGCTATGACTTTCTTTATTAGTATTTCTGCTCCAGGCGCTTTAGCACTTTACTTCTTAGTCGGTGGACTTATTGCTATCTTGCAACAATTAATTACTACTTTTGTTATTATGCCAAAAGTAAAAAGAGATGTTGCAGCTGAATTAAACGAACGTCCACTTAAAGTAGTTGTTACTCAAGAAACAATCGATAACATTCTTAACACTACTTCTTCATCAAACTCCACTCCTGAGGCAAATAAAGATCTTCATCAAGATTTACGTGCACGTAATGCCGGTAAACAAAAGCGTCCAAATGATTCTGACAAAGATTAATAAATAAAAATAGGGAATCCTTAACGGATTCCCTATTTTTTATTTATCTGACTCAGATTTTAATAATGGAAATTCAATCATGAACTTACTGCCTGAGCCAAGTGTTGAACTAACACTGATCTTTCCATGATAACTTTCAACTAGTTTCTGAGCAATAGCTAAGCCTAGACCATTTCCACCCTTTTCACGGGTTCTAGCCTTATCTACACGATAAAAACGATTGAAAATCTTGTCCTGCTCATCAGGAGCAATTCCTTCACCAAAATCTTGAACTAAAATCTTAACTTTATCTTCTTCAGTAGCAGCAGCCACTAAAATTTCTTTTCGATCAGTAGAATATTTAATAGCATTATCAATCAAAATGATTAAAATTTGCTCAAGATGATTACGATAAATCTTAACTATTGTATCAGGTTTTAAGTCTGCATCATCATAAGTAATAGTAAAGTCTTGATGAATCATTCTCATGTCATTAACAGTTCGATTTAATACTTCATTGACATCAGTCGTTTTATCAGGATACTGCAAATCAACCTGCTCAGCCCTAGTTAGATCTAGCATTTCTTGAATCAAATGTTTCATTCTCTTGCTTTCTTGAAGAGAAGCCTGAATTGATTCTTCCAGTACTTGAGGATCATCTTTTCCCCACCGCTCTAATAAATTTAAGTGTCCTTCAATTACAGCTACGGGAGTCCTCAATTCATGAGATACATCTCCTACAAATTGTTTTTGCTGCTGCATATAGGCTTGCATTCTATCAAGCATCTTATTAAAAGATATAGCCAGTTCTCCTAATTCATCATTTCTATGAAGATCGGGTACTCGCCTTTTATCAGTGGGGTCTTTATTAATATCGTGAGAAATTTGAGACATTTTCTTAATTGGTTGTACAACGCTATTAACTATCAAGTAAGACAACCCAATAAAAACTACAATAGCAATAACTGATAGACTAATCATCCAGTGTCGAATAGATTTCAATACTTGATTTTGTTGATCCATGGAATTATCCACAATCAAATACCCAGTTAACCGATGTGTCCTCTCAGAAAAAATCTTCTGATATACCTTCATATGGATTTTCCCTTGCGTCGTTACAACTTTTAATACATGACTTTCAGTTTTACTAAATTGTGGCATCCCTTCATCGGGAACATTCCCATTACTAAAAACAACATCTCCAGCAGGATTATAAATCGTAATACTAGTATCACGATTCGATAAAGTAGCTAATACATCATCATTAAAAACATTACCGCCATTATTAGAAGTAATTGGTGTTTGTCCTTCTAAAATACGATTCGTATTAGGAGAAAGCTGAGGTACAACATTTGAAATTTGTAAACTTGTTGGAATTTCAACGAGTCTTCTTTGAAATGTAGTTGCTACACTCTCTGTCAAATTTCTTTCCTGTGAGATAATTTGTTGCTTAACTAAAGAATAAATTGCAATTGAAAATATAACAAAAGAGACCGTAATTGTCGCTGCAACTAAACTTACCCACTTAAAAGTTAGTGAGGACTTTAGGGTCTCTTTCTTAGATTTATTTTGTTTCTTCACGTGCTTCATCATTTTCATCAGTTCTTACCATATAACCGGTACCACGAACAGTCTTGATGTATGATGGACGGCCCGGTACATCAATCTTATTACGTAAATAACGCACATAGACTTCAACAACATTCGTTTCAATCTTAGATTCAGGTCCCCAAATTTTGTTTAAAAGCTGCTCTCTTGTAACAACATTATTCTTATTTTCAATTAATGTCATTAACAAGTTGTATTCACGTTTAGTTAGATCAACTGTACTATCTCCGCGGTGAACAATTCGATTAGCTGTTTCAATAGTTAAATCATTGAAGTGAACTACCTTTTGAACTCCCATCGTATCGCCCATAGCTCTCTTTTCAATTTGTACTCTTCTTAAAACAGCACGTAAACGAGCTAATAATTCTTCGATTGCAAAAGGTTTAACAATATAATCATCAGCACCGTGGTCTAAACCTGAGACACGGTCAATTACTGAATCTCTTGCAGTCATCATAATAATTGGAGTTGTTTTTTCTTGGCGAACACGACGAGCAATTTCTAATCCATTAAGATCTGGCAACATTAAATCTAATAAAATTGCGTCAAAATCTTCATTTAAAGCTAAATCCAATCCTTTCCGACCGTTTCCTTCAACTTGAGTTTCATATTTTTCATGTCTTAATTCTAGTTCTACAAAACGGGCAAGATTTTTTTCATCTTCAATAATCAGAATTTTACTCATTATTTTCTCCACTACTATTTAATCTGGTTAAAAATTTTATTAATAAATTAATATTAAATTTAAAGATACATTAATGCAAGGGTTTATTACTTGTTTTTTTCATCTTTAAATAAATCCTTAAGCTTAGCAAAAGCAGGATTTTCTTTATTAGATTGCTGTTCTTGATAAGCTTCTTGAGAAACAACCTTCCAGCCCTCTCCTTCAGGAAAGTCTCCTTTAGCTTCTTCTTCAGGAGTCAAGATCACTGATGGTAAGCTTAAAAGCAAGTTATCTTCTACAGCCTTTTGAAGATCAATTGTATCGTCTTTAACAGTTACAATTGTATCTTCTTCATCAAGCTGTTCTTGAGTTGGTTCAACTTCACTATAGTTCTCAGTAAAGTTGAATTTTTGATGCATTTTTACTGGTTTTAAGCTACGAGTTGAAGGTGCCACAACATCTGCTTCGACAGTAAAGTTACCAGTAACAAAAGGTTCATCATAGAAGAGGTCACCGGTAACATGAACATTCTTTGCATCTTCCAGTAATTCTTTACTTCTATCAAAAAACTCTTTACTTAACTCAACGTTCTCATCAACATGAGTTAATGGATTACGACTATTTTTAATTTGCGAATATGAAAACTTTAACATTATTTTACCTCGATTGGTTTACGACCAAAATTTTGATCTTCACCTATAATTTGTTCAAAAAGCCGATCCACTTTTACTTGTAAACCTAAAGTTCCACTTGCAGCATTTTTCTTATCAACTTTTGAAATAATCGGCACTTGAACATCTTTTCTAATTTTCTTAAGATAATTTCTTCCTCGACTACTGTAACCTAACAGTAGGGTTGAAACATCTTGATAAGAATCCTTTATTTCGTTCTCAGTGACATTTAAAAGCGTGTAAAGACATAATCTTCTTAAACGAGCATAAGTATATCGCTTAGACTTAATTTGCCGCAAAAATGAAGTAAAATCTTCTGCAGTATGAATTTCTTCCTTCATTTTGTATTCTAGTCCTTCACTCATTTGATAAATTGACTGCAATTCTTCTAAACTTGCACTTTCAATTCGATACTTCAAAAAGCTAAATAAAAGATTCCAGTTCGGATAAACTTTTTGACTTTCTAAACTTACTAATTCTCCTTTAGGAAGATATTTTTTTAATTCAGATAAGTCATTGGGATGATGCAAACAATAATTTCTAATAGCCGTAGCTGAGGAAACTATTTTATCTTGTAAAAGTGGATCATCGTGTCCACTTCCTACTCTTGTTATAGGATGTAAATGAAGTGGATTCTTTAATTGTTCACTTGCAACTGCATAAGCAACAGCTAACATCATGTTAGGTTGATTTACTTCATGCCCCACTTCTCTAGCAACCATTTCATTATATTGAGTAGCATAAGTTTGAGTGTAGTCTCGAAAGTCCATCCGATTCTTGGGAATTTGATTTATTTTTTGACCCAAATAAGAGAAATTTAAATTCGCATCCTCTACTCCAAAAAATAATTCTGACACTCCCAAATCACTCAACATTTTAATACTACCATTAGCAAAAATATCAGCTGGCTGCACAGCAAAAGAAAATGGTAGTTCGAATACCAAATCGGCTCCAGAAGCTAAAGCTGCCTTTGCTCTTTGCCACTTATCCATAATCGCCATTTGTCCACGTTGAACATAATTACCTGACATTACAACAATTATTGGATCATTTTTAGCTGCTAAGCGGGCTTGATTCATTAAAAACTCATGGCCACTATGAAAAGGATTATATTCGGCTCCAATGCCAATTACACTCATACTCTTACCTTTAGTCTAAGTTTAATTCTAGTTTCTTACCATTGCTCCAAAGCTTTTCTAAGCCATAAAAGTCTCGGGCATCTTCAGTAAATACATTTACAACTACATCTCCCATATCTACCAAGAGCCAGTTAGAATCACGCGTTCCTTCAATACGGTAGTCTTCTTTTCCATGTTCATGGATCTTATCAATAATACTGTTAACGATGGCATGAAGTTGACGGTTTGAGCCAGCTGTTGTTACAACGTAGTAATCCGCTAAAATACTAATTCCTTGCATATCATATGCTTCAGTATCTTCACCATGTCTTTCATCGATTGCTTCTACAGTTAAATCTAATAATTTCTTACTATCCAATTTTATTTTTCCTTTCAAAATTCTAATCCTTTACTGCCCATTTATTGTAAGCAGCAAATGTCTTAGGATAAATCTTTTTTATATTAGTTATTAAAAAATCAAGTGTGTGGGCTAATTCAAAGCCTACCCCATCATCTAAGTTAGCAAAAGCTACTTTTCTTGCTTCTTCTACGCCAGGAAAGTCACGACCTGGTTCAATAAAATCTGCTACAAAGACAATTTTATCTAGCGTGGTCATTTCTACATCAGCAGTAGTATGACGCTTAATAGCAGTTAAAATTTCTGGATCAGTTATCTTTAATTCCTTTTCAATAAAATATGATCCCACAATTCCATGCCAAATAGCTCGATTATAATTAAGTAAATCTGGATCAAAATGCTGTTCCTTAATCACTTCAATAAATCGGGCAGGAGAGACTTGTTTTGCATAATCATGGATAAATCCTGCTAAAGCTGCCTTATCAGGATCATAATTATTAAGTTCAGCTAACTTACGACTAGTTTCACTTACACCAATACAATGCTTAAATCTCTTTTCATCCATGTTGCTTTTTTCTTTGGCAACAATTTCATCAGAAGTTAACGGGGAATATGTTTTAACAAAATTAATTTCAGTCACTATATAAGCCTCTTGATTTAATATATAAGCGTACACTTTCCGGTACTAAATACCGAATAGAATTACCGGTAGCTATATTTTGACGAATTAAGGAAGATGAAATATCTAAATTAGGTGCATCAACCCAAATCATTGGAAACTTGGGATTTTGCGGATAATTTGGTCTCCTAACGCCAACCAAAGTAGATAAAAGTGCTATAGTCTCTGGTTCGCGCCAATTTTCAAAGTCGTTTACTTCGTCACTACCCATAATTAAGTAATATTGATTACGTGGGGCTCTCTTCTTTAAGTAACGTAAAGTATCAACCATGTATGATGTTCCACCACGCATTATTTCAAAAAGCTTAACATGAAAGTGTGGATTATCATGTGTAGCCAATTCAAGCATTGCACACCGATCTTTAGTGCTTATATTTCCCGCTATTTTTTTATGTGGCGGCGTATTATTTGGGATAAACCATATTTCATCTAAATGAAGCTTTTTTCTAACTTGCTCAGCCATTGATAAGTGAGCTAAATGAACTGGGTTAAAAGTTCCTCCCATAATTCCAATTTGTTGGGCAGAACTCGTAACCGGTTCAAATTGTACTTGTGGTTTTTCTTTTACAACACATTGCATTATATTAACGCTCTTCTAATTCCTAAACCAATTCCTTCTGGTGTATAAGCTTTTACTACAACATTAGCAGGTGTGGTAATAAACCCAACTCCACCAAATAAAATATCGCTTTTTTCTTTTGGTGAAAAAGTTTGGCCTTTTAACGGTCCGAGATTATCTTCTTTACTTGGTGGGAGTAATAAATCATCTTTATGTTTTTCATAAAATACATCTGCATTTTCAGTCTTTGTTCTGTGTACATAAAGGTCGCGTGCAACATAAATTGTAAATCCAGCAGATGGACCATCTACATAGTCAAAACGTCCTAATCCAGCTAAAAAGATTGTCTGTCCAGGCAAAAGTTGGTAGGTTGCTGGCTTCAATGGCTTCTTTGGTTCAACAACTTCAAGTTCTTTTCCACTTAAATGACTAGCCAATTGATTGGCATTCAAAATTCCGGGTGTGTCAATTAAATAATGGCCATTGGAAAGTGGAATTTTAATTTCATCTAATGTTGTCCCAGGGAATTTAGAGGTAGTAATGACATCCTTTAAATCACTGTTCATATTGATAATCGCGTTGATTAACGTGGATTTTCCAACATTGGTTGTTCCAACAAAATAGATATCTTTCTTTTCGCCTTTTTTAGCTAAAAATGCCATCAACTCATCTAAATTTTTCTTTTTAGCAGCTGAAACCAAAAATATTTTTTCTGGCTTTAAGCCATTTCGATTAGCTTCTTGGCGCATCCAATCTTTAATTTTGGATTCTTTAGAATTTTTTGGAAATAAATCTACTTTATTACCAACTAAAATATATTCATTGCCACCAATAAATCGCTTAATTGAAGAAATTAAGGAGTTACTAAAATCAAATAAGTCAACCACATTAACGACTAATGCTTTCTTTTGACTAATTGAGTTAAGTAAAGCCAAGAAATCGTCGTTATTTTCTTCGACTGGCATAATTTCATTATAGTGTCTTAATCTAAAACACCGCTGACAATACACCTCATTATCATCACTCTCTAGTGCCTTTTTTAAGGCAGAAGATGGTAAATAGCCCGACTTTTTAGGGTCTTGATCTTGTAATATACTTCCACAACCAATACAACGTAATTCTTCACTCATTCTAATTTCTCCTTAAAAACTACAGGTTTTCTTAAATTCAAAAAGAAAAAGATAAATTTCTCAAAGAAGCGGTTGATCCTTGTATTCCACTTATCAGTTTCAACTAATGGTTTTACTAAAACTGTAGTTACACCAGCTAGATTTCCAGCCTGTATGTCAGTAATCAACTGGTCTCCTACCATTAAAACTTGATCCTTTTTTAGATTCAAGGCTTTTAATTCCTTATTAATACCGATGGGCAAAGGCTTGCGTGCTTTTGCAATAAAAGAAATATGGTATGGATTCAGAACTTTTCCAATTCGCTCTGCATTATTATTTGAAATAACAACTAAACGAATTCCGTCTTTAGCCAGCCGTTGATTAAGTTCATCCATTTCAACAGCTGTCTCTGCTTTATTCCAAGCAAGCAATGTATTATCCAAATCGCTAAACACAGCTTTAATTCCCATCTTCTTTAACTGTTTTGGATCTAAATGATAGATAGTATCTATTGTATAACGAGGTCTAAATAACATTAAAAAATCTCCACTTTTTTCTCATATCTATAGTATCAGAAATCTTTAATCTTTAGAAACATTTGATGATTGAAAAATTAAATTTTACTTTTCTTTGACAGAAAAGATGGTAAAATGGTAACAATTTATCTCTCTACCGTATTACATAAAGGAGTTAAATTATGAAAAATTTTATCGATCTCCATCTACATTTAGATGGTTCTTTGCCATACCCTACGGTTAAAAAATTAATGAAAATTCACAACTTTTCAAGTTTAACTGAAGCACAACTCAAAGAAAAGCTATCTGTCTCTAAAAATTGCATTGATTTACAAGAGTATCTAACTAAGTTCGATTTTCCTCTACTATTTTTGCAAACTAAGAAAGATCTAGAAACAGCGATTTTTGATCTTTTAAAAAATTTGCGTTCTCAAGGACTAGTCTACACAGAAATTCGATTTGCTCCTCAGTTTCACACTCAAAAAAAGCTCACTCAAGAAGGAGCAATTAGATCCTGCATTTCAGGACTAAAAAAATTTTATCAGTGGCAAGATGCGCAACAAGACAATTCCTACCCTCTACATGCAAATTTAATTCTTTGTCTCATGCGTTTACCACATCGGGACCAAGAAAATAATTTAACTGTCAAGTTGGCCGCTAAATATAGTTCCCAACATGTTGTTGGACTTGACTTAGCTGGTCCAGAAGGTCCGATTCCTAATAAAGCTTTTAGTTCATTCTTTGAAGACGCAAAAGAAATGCATGTTCCATTTACAATTCACGCAGGAGAAGCAGCTGGCCCTGAATCAATGCAAGAAGCATTAGATTTAGGCACTAAAAGAATTGGGCATGGAATTCGCTGTTTAGAAAGTGAGCAAATGGTTCAATATTTAGTTGACCATAATATCACTCTTGAGTGTTGTGCCACTTCTAATCTCAACACCAAAATTTTTAAGAAAATTGATTCCTATCCTTTAAAAACTCTTCTTTCAAAAAAGATAAAAGCAACACTAAATTGCGACAATATGACTGTTTCAAATACTAACTTACCTAAGGAATTTAAATTACTTGAATCAAAAACCGGTCTTACTAAATTAGACGAACATCAATTATTATTAAATTCTATTAACGCTGCTTTTGCTTCTGATCAAGAAAAGAATCGCTTATTGACCATATTTAGCTAAAATTGAGAAAAAAATGCTCCGCCTAAGCGGAGCATTTTTTAATATTCTTAGTTCAAAGCTTTCTTAGCAGCATCTGCTAAATCAGCAAAAGTCTTTTCATCGTTGTAAGCAATGTCAGCTAACATCTTACGGTTCATGTCAATACCAGCTACTTTCAAGCCGTGCATTAACTTAGAGTATGAAAGACCATTTTGTCTTGCAGCAGCGTTGATACGAGCAATCCATAATTTTCTGAATTCGCTCTTACGCTTCTTACGGTCACGGAAAGCATATTTACGAGAAACAAATACTTGAGTACTTGCTGCTTTAAATTGTAAGTGTTTTGAGCCACGGTAACCCTTGGCTAACTTCATGATCTTCTTACGACGAGCGCGTGTTACGGTTCCACCTTTAGTTCTTGGCATCTAAAATTCCTCCTCAAAAAGTCTTCTAATAATTAACGCATTTGGGAAAGCATCTGTTTGATGCGCTTTAAGTCACTTGCTGAAACCATAGCAGCTTTTCTCAAATGACGACGTTGTTTCTTAGTCTTACCGTGGAAACGGTGTCCAGTGTAAGCATGGTGACGCTTTAAACCACCATTAGCAGTTCTCTTGAAACGCTTTGCTGAAGCGCGGTGTGTTTTTTGCTTTGGCATATCTATTCCTCCAATTAACTACTTTTTCTTTTTATCTTTCTCACTTAATGGAGCAAGCATTAAGAACATTGAACGGCCTTCCATCTTTGGCTTAGTAACTACATTAGATAAGTCACTAGCTTCGTCAGCCATCTTTTCTAAGACCTGTTTACCTAACTCCTTGTGAGTAATTGCCCGGCCTCTAAAGCGAATAGAAACTCTAACTTTAGCGCCCTTGGTCAAGAATTTACGAACATGCTTTAACTTGGTGTCAAAGTCATTTCCTTCGATTGTTGGACTTAAACGAATTTCTTTGACAGCCATAACCTTTTGATTCTTACGGTTTTCTTTGGCTTTCTTTTGTTGTTCAAAACGGAATTTACCGTAGTCCATAATTCTAGCAACAGGTGGCTTAGCATTAGGAGAAAGCAAAACCAAATCAAGGTCAGCGTCAGCTGCTTTACGTAAAGCTTCATTCTTGGATACAACACCAACTTGTTGGCCATCAACGCCAATTAAACGAACTTCACGAGCACGAATATCTTCGTTTAAGATCATATTTCTTGGTATGAGTATTCACCTCCACGTTAATTTCGAGGACAAGAAAAAAGCGGGCAAAGTTAACGCCCGCTTTTAATCAACAGATATTATCGATCAGCCCAGAGGTAATATTAACTTAGGCGAGAAGCGGGAGCTTCTTCTTGTTCTCAACTTCTAAATTATACCATCTAATTAATTTACGTCAAGAACTAATTAAATGCAACTATTCTTTTTAGTGCCGATTAAACTCTGGTGATAAATTCATCAATCGATCAGCATTTTCTTCTAACACCTCTCGCCTTTTACCATACATCATCCAAACTGTAACAGCTAATGGAACTAAGACCATTAGAACTTCAGAGATATAATCTGTAGCCCAACTATTGAATTGCCAGCCTGCAGAATTCCAACCACTTTGCAGGTTTGCAAGGTAATCCATCAAGAAGTGAAAAATCATTGGGAGCCAAAGTTTCCCACTATAAAGGTAAAGCACGGCCCATAAAAAACCACTTTCCATTACTCCAATTACTTGAGCAATTGTAGCTTCAAAGGTTTCACCATTCCAACCAACGTTTCCTAGATGAGATAATCCAAAAAGAAGCGCAGACCCATAGATAGCTATTGGTACACGCAAATTTCGATATTGATTAAAGCCAGCAAGCAGAATTATAATAGCCAAATATCTTTCAGTTTCTTCAAAAATGCCTGGTTCTAAAGCAGCTGTAAAGCTTGCAATAGTAAAATATTTTTTCTGCAAATCAATTGAATACCTAAAAAATGCAGTCCATATTTGCTTATCGTAATTAATAAAGGCATTGTAAAACACATCAATAAATGCAAACAATACTAGTAATAATAAGACTGAATATTGAAAATTTCTGCTTTTTACAAACTTCAAATTAGGATTAAAGTGAAACCCCCATGCTTTTCCTAAAAAGCAAGCTAAAATTAATAAAGCAAACGCTGCAACTACGCCTTGGCTAGTAATTGAATGAAGCCACGGTAAATTTTTGCCAATCTTTAACAAAGAATCAGGTCCATACTGTGTTCCTAGGAGACCAACTCCTATTAAACGTAAAAACCAATTCTTTAAGCTACCCGCAAACAAAATTGCGAGGGGTAATAATAAAACTAAGTAGCTCATCCAGAGTAAAAGAACCCACAGAATTTCCAGCTGAGGGACATTTTTTAAGAAATAATTACCTATTTCTACCCACACGCTTGGGAATAAAGTACTTAGACCAAATAAATTTAGCCATCTTACAATTTCAAAAATTATTCCATTCTGTCTATTTACCCTTTGATTATAGAAATTAAGTCCAAGAACAATTATAAAAAAAGCTCCTTGAATTAAATTTCCTACACTATTTTTATTTTGGAAAATAACCTCTAAAAGCATCCAGATAAGTGCAATTAATAATTGCACATCAAAAATTTGTTGCCATCTTTTATGTGACAAAGTAAAATCCTTCATTCTATTCCTCC
The DNA here is from genome assembly GCF_014058685.1 of Lactobacillus johnsonii. NCBI lineage: Bacteria > Bacillati > Bacillota > Bacilli > Lactobacillales > Lactobacillaceae > Lactobacillus > Lactobacillus johnsonii. Next base: position 1,480,947 of record NZ_CP059055.1, read on the forward strand.
AGTTAGTTATCTAGTTTTTTTATTATAATGATCTCTCAATTTTTTTAAAGATATTTCATGCATAATAAAAAGAACTCATCTGCTGTGAGTTCTTAAAAACTAATCAAATTTTACTTTAGTCTAAAATTACAACTTAAAATTTCGTTCTCTATTTAGATATATCAGCACCGTCTTCATTTATTTCTTAACTCTGCTTTTACTCTTTATTTTTCTTCAATTGAATATTGATTTGTCTCACTTCATTCCACAAGTGAAAAAAGTAAACTCCATATGCAAGAGCATACATCAGAATAAAGTTTCCGATAATAATGGCTAACTGCTTTTCCATAACTGTTAAGCCATCTACAAAGAAATTAAATACTAACCAAGCAGTTAAGCAAACAAAAAAATTAATGATAATCTGCTTTCTTAATGACCAACTATCATTGTTAAAAATCCAACCCGCTAAATAAAAAAAGATTCCAATTAAAAAAGATTCTAATATCCAAAATAAAAAATCTGAGATTTTAAGTGTACTATTAGCTAAATTGTTCCAGGAAGACTGCAGAAGAATCTGAACAACTATCCAAGTCATCCCTATTCCAATTCCAATTAAACCACTTACTAATAATTGAACAACCTTTTTCATAATCCTAACCTCTCTTTCAAAACTTTAATCTTTCTTCTTGCAACTTGAATGCGTAAGCCATTTTCTAAAATTGCATCAATATTTCCGCTACTAACAATTTCTAAATGATTTATAGAATGATAGTTGACAATCGAACTTCTGGAAGTAGTAACAAAATCATTAGGTAGAAGTTTTTCCACTTGATACAATCTTCCTCTAAAAATGTAAACATCTCTTTCTGTACAAATCATTGTTTTTTCATTCTCAACTTGAATAGCAAAAATCTGTGAAAACTCGATCATATAAGCATCTCTATTTTTGTAGCCCCAAAGAAAATCTTGCTTTGATGTTAATTCATTCGTGATTCGCTTTATTTTGCTAGTCATCCTTTTCAACCAAAATTCAACTTTTTCTTCTGGTAGATTAGGATCAATCTTAAACTCAACTTTCATTAATTTCCCTCCTTACTTGGTTATTAAGTATAGTTATTTACCGCTTGAAAACCAGAGATTTTCGGTAAATGGTCTTAATCTAACGGTGAATGGTCATTTTTCTATACAAAAAATCCGCTAGGATCTTCTCTTTTCCCTAGCGGATTTTTATTATCTATCAATTATCAAAATTATTTTTCTCTTGAGTATGACTTAACATCTGCATCAATTTCAGCAATAAAGTCATCTAAACTCTTAGAAATTTGTTCTTCAGTACCGTAGCGACGAACATTAACACCGTTTGCGTTCATTTCTTCATCACCAAGAACTAAAGTGTAAGGAACCTTTTGAGTTTGTGATTCACGAATCTTGTAGCCAAGTTTTTCATTTCTGTGGTCTACTTCTGCTCTAAATCCGCGCTTAGCTAATTCGGCACGAACTTTATCAGCATATTCACCGTGAGCTTCTTCATTAACTGGAATAATTTCAGCCTGAACTGGAGCAAGCCAAGTTGGGAATGCACCCTTGTAAATTTCAGTTAAGTAAGCGATGAATCTTTCCATAGTACCAACAATACCACGGTGAATCATAACTGGACGGTGTTCTTCACCATCTTGACCAACATAAGTTAAGCCAAATCTTTCTGGAAGCATGAAGTCAAGTTGAATAGTTGACATAGTTTCATCATTACCTAAAGCGGTCTTAGTTTGAATATCAAGCTTAGGACCGTAGAATGCAGCTTCACCTTCAGCTTCAACGTAGTCAAGGCCAAGGTCATCCATAGCTGCTTTAAGCATTGATTGAGATGTTTCCCACATTTCATCGTTTGCGTAGTACTTATCAGTGTTCTTTGGATCACGGTAAGAAAGTCTGAAGTAGTAATCAGTAATGTCAAAGTCCTTATAAACATCCATGATCAACTTCAAAACTTTAGCAAATTCTTCTCTAATTTGATCAAGTGCTACAAAAGTGTGTCCGTCGTTCAAAGTCATTTCACGTACACGTTGCAAACCTGACAAAGCACCTGATTTTTCGTATCTGTGCATCATACCTAATTCAGCAATACGAATTGGTAATTCACGGTATGAGCGAATGTGGTGCTTATAGATTTGAATATGTGATGGGCAGTTCATTGGACGAAGTTCAAGCATTTCGCCATCACCCATATCCATTGGTGGGAACATATCATCACGATAGTGTGCCCAGTGACCAGAAGTCCTGTAAGCATCTACGTTCATTAATACTGGAGTATAAACGTGTTCATAGCCATCAGCTACTTCTTTATCAACGATGTATCTTTCAACAACACGACGAATAGTAGCACCCTTTGGCATCCAGTAAGGAAGACCCGCACCAACTTTAGGATCAACAAAGAATAAGTCTAGGTCTCTACCGATAGTTCTGTGGTCTCTTTCTTTAATTTCAGCACGACGCTTCAAGTCTTCATCTAAAGCAGCCTTCTTGAAGAATGCAGTACCAAAAATTCTTTGAAGCATTGGGTTGGAAGATTTACCTAACCAGTATGCACCGGCAACTGACAAAAGCTTAAAGTTCTTGATTTTACCAGTATTTGGTAATAAAGCATCAAAGCCAAAGTCAACAAAGTCACCTAACTTGTAAACTGCAACTTCGTCTTCTTCATCTTTCAAAAGATCCAATTTGAATTGGTCATCCTTAAAGATTTCTTCCAATTCACTCTTCTTCATTGAAGTATATTCAATCTTTTCACCATTCTTAATGGCTCTTTGCATTGCTTTTTCAAGTTCTGGTAATTCAGTAACCTTAATTTGATCTTCTTTATCAGTATCTACGAAGAAACCACCTTCGTCAGCTTCGTGCATTCCCAAACGTAATTCTGGGTATTTGCGCTTTGCAACAGCTTCAAGTAAGAATGCTGCAGTAGCACGTAAAATGTCTAAGCCTTCTTCATCTTTATCGGTAATAATAGCTGCTTCTACATCTTCATCAACGATGTAATCTAAAGGCTTCATTACCCCATTAATCTTTGCACCAACAGCAGCTTTTCCTAGAGAAGTAGCAATTGAAGATGCTAATTCCTTAACAGAAACTGCCTTATCAAAATCTTTCTTAGAGCCGTCTGGCAAAGTTACAGAAAAACTCATAAATTTTTACCTCCAAATAAAAAATCCCAGCACTAAAAACAGTGCTGGGACGTTAAAATACGTGGTTCCACCCGAAATTCGAATTAATTATAAAATTAATTCCTCTAAAGGTCGTTAATGGTACCTAGCCAAATATAAAAATTTCAGGAATGAAATTGGGGTTTTCTTCTAATCAGGAGCTTCCAGAACTAGGCTCCTGTCTCTGAAGTGAAGAAAATCATGTCTTTCATTGACTTTCATTATACTAGCTCATCAAATAGATGCAAGTAAAATTTTAAAATTAATTTCGACGATTTTTGCCACCAACAAAAACTTCTTTACTCAAAAAACGAACTCGTTCCATCAAACGTCTTGCCTTAACTTCATCAACGCTATTTCTAGTTTTGGCAAAATGTTCATTTAAACCATCCATTGTCATATTCGAACTGAAAAAAGTTGGTAAAACATTATCCATTCGCTTTTGTAAAATTACACCTAATACATCGTCTCGTGACCATTCACTTAACGTCTCTGCTCCAATATCATCAAAAATCAAAACCGGAGCTGAAGCAATGCGATCAATCTCATCGTTTAAACTATTATCTTGGAAATGACTTCCTAAACTAGCAATAAAAGAAGGGACATGTAGAAAAACTACTCTACTTCCTTGTCGTGCTATTGAATTTGTAAGTCCAGCTAAAATATATGTTTTCCCTACACCAAAATCACCTGTTAGATATAACCCCTTAGTATGTTTATTTTTCTTAAAACTAGCAAGAAATATTCCTACTTCATCTAACACATCATCACGTTCAGGAGTCGCATCAACGTTTTCTAATTCAACATGACGAAGTTTAGCAGGTAAATCAATCAGTTCAATTCTATTTTCTGCACGTTTTTTAGCTTCTGAATTCAGTTTTGCTTCAGTAGGGACATAGGTAATATCAATTACTTTTCCATTAAGAAAAAGTTTAGGTGTATATCCCTCCATCACCGGATTTGGTGACTCAATTTGTTCAACATAGGTGAAAATTGTAGGAAGGGATGCCTGGACAATTTCTTTATTCAATCTTTCTTTATTCTGTGCAAGAAAGGCTTGAACTTTTGGATGCTTTATTGCTGTTTTAGCAATTTTTTTGCTATCTTCACCTAATTTGCGTTTCTTTATAATTCGTGTAATTACTTCAGAAATATCTTCCACCAGTACAACACTTCCTATTCATTTTTACCAAATTCGCGAAAAATTTTATTTCTTTCTTCTGTAGATAACCGCCTTTTTTTTGTTTGATTCTGCTTTTCATATTTTGACCAGTCAGTAAGCTTATGGACAGTCTTTTTAGGCGTCCTATAATATTGCTTTTGGTTACGCTTATTCTTACGTTCCTTAAGATATGCGATTGCTTCAGTTGGCGTAGTAATTCCCTTTTGAAGCCAATCATTAGCAATTCGATCTGCTAAATTATTAGTCAAGACCGCATCATATTCAAAACAAGTATGAACTATTAGATTAATTAAAGGCGGTGTTAAACCCATCTGATCCTGCAAACGATAAATAACTTTCTTTTCATTAGCAGTTACATATCCGCCCTTTTTTTCTTTTAATTCATATAGGTAATCAGTAGGAGGTTTACTATCCACTGCTCGAATCAACTCTGCATCTGCTGTTGACAAGTTCTTAATTGCTTTATCGGCATCCTTAGGCTTTTGCTGCAACTGTTTTCTAACCATTTCCTTATTTCGATTAAGGCCAAAGTTTTCGTTAACAGCATTTTGAATTGCATACATATTTAATTTATCTGTGCCTGCCGACATAGTAATTAAAGAGGTTTCCACAAATTCTTGTTCTGTTAAGTGATAAAAATCAATAATTTGCTTAATTTCTACCTGATGCTTTAAAACTTCTTCTTTATCAATATGATAACTTGCAAATAGATCGACCAAAAAACTCCAATCAATCTTCACAGGCTCATTTCCTAGCTTTATTTCACCTTTATTATCTTTAGGAACTTCACGTGCTGCTTCTTTAACTTCGATAGGAGCGTCAATTGCACTCTCAGCACTTAGATGAAATACGTCAAAAAATCCACTAGTAACCTCTTTGGCATCCTTTAGGCCAATAAAAGTGCGCGGCGTGAATTTTTTTACCAAGCGATTAAAAGTTACACTTCCTACTCGTTCAAGTAATAAACTAGACAACAGAAAGGTATGAAAAAATTCACCAGCCGAGGGAACATTTTCTACTTCAAAAATTAACGTTTCTCCTAAAACAGGATTTGATCCTATAAAAGTCTTAATCAACCCTGTTGCTTCTAAATGATGTAGAGTGGAAAATAAATCCTCTAGTTTTAGATTTGTCTGGTCTTGAAGTTGATACAAAGTTTTATAATCTTTGGCAAACGGAACTTCATCAAACTCCTTAGTCAAAGTTATATACAATCCTACTCCTTGTATGCCTACAAGGGGTTCAAATAGAGTAGTTAAGACCCTTATATTTTCTTCACTAACAGCTACTTGATTAGCCACATAAAAAGGCTGTTTAGGATCAGCACTTTCAAACACCGGCTACCTACTCCTTATCATGCTTAGCCATCATATCTTCCATGGCTTCCATAAATCCTGAAACATCTTTAAATTGACGGTAAATACTTGCAAAGCGAATATAAGCAACATCATCTAAATTTGCTAGCTCTTTCATCACTAGATTACCAATATCTTTAGATGAAATTTCATTAAGACCTTGCTTACGAATTTCATTTTCTACATGGTCAACTAAAGCATCAAGTTGTTCACTTGAAATTGGTCTCTTTTGTGCGGCCATCATTACCCCATGTAAAATTTTATCGCGATTAAATGCTTCACGGGTTCCGTCATTTTTAACTACTAATAAAGGTGAACGTTCTACTCTTTCAAAAGTTGTAAAACGAAAACCACAATTTTCACATTCTCTACGTCTTCTAATTGCTCTATTTTCATCACTTGGACGAGAATCAATTACTCTTGAAGCATTTTTATGACAGTTTGGACATTCCATTTTTTTACCTGCCTATCTCTTGTAATAAATCAGATAATTTTTTCTCTAAGTCATCTATTGTACCAGTATTAGCTACTACATAGGTAGCCCTTTTTTCTTTTTCACTTAACGGCATTTGATTATTTATTCTAGCTATAGCTTCTTTTTTAGTGAAGGCATTTCGTTTCATTAAACGTTCAATCTGCAATTCTGGTGTAATAGAAATAACCAAAACACCATTACATAAACTTTCAAAGCCAGATTCAAACAGCAAAGGCACATCGATTACAACTAATTTTTCTTGATTTGCACGATATCGTGCCATTTGTTGTTTAATTTCTTGGTGGACAAGTGGATGTGTTAACTCATTAAGTTTTTTCAACTTAGCTTTATCGTTAAAAACTATTCCACCTAACTTACGACGATTGATCGTTTGATCATCATTAAGAATATCGGTACCAAAATAATCTACTACTGCTTTGTAGCCATTTTGCCCAATCTCCATTATTTTATGAGCAATCAAGTCTGAATCAATAATTGGAATTTTTTTCTTTTTAAAAAATTCATCAGCTGTACTTTTGCCACTAGCAATTCCACCAGTTAAACCTAAAAAATATGTCATTTGTATAACACCTGACAATGCGTACAGAAAGTAGTGCCGCGTCCATTTACTTTAATTTTCTCTAGAATAGTGCCGCAATTATTACACTCTTCACCCGCATGACCGTAAACCTGGAGCATATTTTGGTAACCACCTATATCACCATTAGCGTCCAAATAAGTATGTACCGTAGTACCACGCTCTTTAGTTGCAACAGTAATCGTATGATTTATATTGTGATATAAATCTACTATTTTGTCAGCAGGAATTGACTTCGCACTACTTAAGGGATGAATTTTACTCTGCCACAACACTTCATCAACATAAATATTTCCTAAACCGCAAACTACGGTTTGATCTAAAAGAGTATTCTTAATATTTTTCTTCTTTCGACTTAGAGCATTAATAAAGTATTCTACACTAAACTCTTCCGTATTTGGTTCAGGGCCAAGGTGCCGAATTCCAGTTGTCTGCTTCTCTGTTCCAGTTTCTACTAGATGCATTCTTCCGAATTTACGTACATCAGCATAGCGCAGAGCAGTTCCATCAGTAAAAACAAATTCCACATGCTCGTGCTTTCCTTTAGGATGATCAGGAGTCACTAAATGATATTTTCCTTCCATTCGTAAATGGGAAACCATAGTCAGGTCATCGCTAAATCTAAATAGTAAATACTTGCCATAACGATCAATTTTCAAAATTTTTTTATTCGTTAATTTTTCAACGAATTCGTCAGGATTATTAACTATAATCTTTGGATACCAAATAATAATTTTAGCAATTGTCTTTCCTTTAACTAAAGGAGTTAGCGTTCTTCTAACTGTCTCTACTTCTGGCATTTCTGGCATTGTCTCACCTACTTACTGTTTATTTTGCATCGTACCAATTATGTCCCCAATTTGAATCTGCAATTAGTGGAACATCTAATTTGACAGCTGACTGCATAACCTCTGGAACAATTTTCTTAATTGTATCTAATTCATCTTTTGGCACATCAAAAATCAATTCATCGTGTACTTGTAAGACCATTTTAGTCTTTAAATGTAGTTCATCAAGTTTTTTCTGCATATTAATCATGGCAATCTTAATAATATCAGCTGCTGATCCTTGAATTGGAGAATTAATTGCAGTTCTTTCCGCAAAACTTCTGACATTGAAGTTCTTTGAATGAATATCTGGTAAATACCGTCTTCTATGCATAATTGTTTCTGCATAGCCATTCTCACGAGCTTTTTTAATTGCTTCATCCATATAATTTTTAATTTGAGGATATTGTTCAAAGTAATTTTCAATAAAAGTTTTAGCCTGCTTACGGCTAATGCCTAAGTTTTTAGACAAGCCATAGTCTGAAATACCATAAACGATACCAAAATTAACAGCTTTAGCATGTCTACGCATTAATGGCGTTACTTCATCAGGTGAGTCCAAGTGGAATATTTTCATTGCGGTGTGGGCGTGAATATCATAGCCTGACTTAAATGCTTCTTGCATATGTTCATCCCCAGAAACATGAGCTAGCACTCTTAGTTCAACCTGAGAATAATCACAAGAGAAAATATACCCATCTTTTGTTGAAGGAACAAAAGCTTTTCTAATCTGCTTTCCTTCCTCAGTTTTAGTTGGAATATTTTGTAAATTAGGATCAACTGAAGAAAGACGACCTGTTGTAGTCAAAGTCTGCAAATAGCGAGTGTGAATTCTTCCATCTGGCTGAATGCAGTCAAGCAAGCCCTTAACATAAGTGTTTTGAATTTTAGCAATTTGACGATAGTCCAAAATTTCTGAAACAATTGGACTTTTCATTTTTAATTGCTCTAATACTTCAACAGATGTTGAGTAACCAGTCTTAGTCTTCTTAATTGGTGGTAAACCTAATTTTTCAAATAGGATATGCCCCAACTGCTTAGGTGAGTTCAAGTTGAATTCTTCGCCAGCCTGTTGATAAATCTTATGTTCTAGTTCTTGTAACTTAACTGCAAAATCATTACCTAATTGATTCAAAACGGATGCTTCAACCTTGATTCCAGTAATTTCCATCTTTGCTAAGACGAAAGCCACTGGAATTTCAATTGTTTCATATAAATCATCTTGTTCATGATCTTTTAGTTTTTCAAGAAGTGGAGTCTTTAATTTCTCAATTACGGCAACTTTAGCTGCTAAATGTTCAAAGAATTCATTATCGTCAGGTACAGCTTGTTTTTTACCTTTTCCGTAAACTTCTAAATCAGTCTTTACAGAATAATCGTCATATAAATGAGCTACTTCTCCAAGATCATTCGAGTTGTTTTCATTATTAACTAAATATGAAGCAAGAAGCATATCATAATCTAGACCTTCTGCCTTGATATCTAGTCGATGTAAACCTACATACGTTCTTTTAATGTCAAAAACATTCTTCTTGATAGTCTTATCTTCTAGCATTTGACGAAGTGAATTTTCTTGCAACAAAACTGGATCTTTAGATACATAAATCTTATTACCAACTTTTAAAGAAAAGCCTTCAATTGGAGCTAGATGATAATTATCACCTAACATTGCTAAATAAAAAGTTACTTCTTTTTCACTGATTTTATCTAGCTCAATGATATTTTCTTTAGTTAACTCAAGATATTCATACTTTTCCGTTTCTGGTGTGTTACTAGTTGTACCATTAACATCTAACTCAGCTAAGAATTTCTTAAATCCTAAACGCTCATATAAATTACGCAAGTCTTCAATATTTGGTTCTTGTAATTTAGTGTCGGCCAGAGTTACTTCCACTGGCGAATCCCGATCAATAGTAGCTAACTTTTTAGCTAAAAAGGCCTTATCTTTATCATTAATTAAGTTCTCTTTTAGCTTAGACTTTTTCATTTCGTCTACATGTTCATAAAGTTCTTCAATAGAACCATATTTTTGAATTAGACGAGAAGCAGTTTTTGGGCCGACCTTAGTTACACCAGGATAATTATCTGAACTATCCCCCATCAAAGCTTTCATGTCAATGAATTCAGTTGGAGTAACACCGTTAACTTCTTTCATATGGGCTGGAGTATAAGCTTCTGTATCGCCAACTCCGTTTTTAGTAATTAAGACTGTGGTTTTATCAGATGCAAGCTGAGTTAAATCTCTATCTCCAGTCACAATATCAACTGTATATCCAGCATCTTCTCCCATCTTAGAAAGTGTTCCAATAATATCATCAGCTTCATAATTCTTTAGCTCATAACTCTTTATTCCTAAGTCTTTAAGCATTTCACGAATTACAGGAAGTTGCTCTGACAATTCACTCGGTGTTTTTTGGCGACCACCTTTATAATCTTGATACATCTCAGTTCTAAAAGTAACTTTTCCTGCATCAAAAGCAACTAATACATTAGTTGGATTAGTCTGCTTTATGATTGCGTCAAGCATATTTTTAAAAGTAAAAATTGCATTTGTATGCAATCCATCTGGACTAGTAAAACGATCAAGCTGACGGTATAAAGCATAAAAGGCACGAAAGGCCACAGAGTTGCCGTCAATTAAAAGTAATTTCTTTTGTGCCATATTTTTCTCCTTAAATAAAAAACTGTCAAATTAGTCTCTTAACTATTTTAACAGTTTTTCTTCTATGATTTAATTATCTACTTTGCTTTAGTTTGCTCTCAAGTTAATTCTTTACCACTATAAAGAAAAAAGGAATCACATCTCTGCTATATGTGATTCCTATGATGAATGCTTAAGTAAAAAATAATTATTAGGGGAATATTTTTACTTAGATTCTACTTTTTTCGTGAAAATAGTTACTTTTTGTTGATAATCATCTATCAACAAATTTAAAAATGGTGCTAATGAAATTGACTATGTAATTAATATTACTGAATTAAAAAATAAGAATTATGCTTATATTAAAGCAGAAATAGAGCAAATGGTTAATATTTGTCACAAATATCATGTGCCATGTAAAGTGATTTTTGAAAATTGTTACCTAACCAAGGAAGAAATCAAAAAATTAGCAGAAATTGCGAAAGAAATTAAACCTGATTTCATTAAAACTTCTACAGGCTTCGGCCCATCTGGAGCAAAGGTTGAAGATGTAAAATTAATGAAGTCAATCGTTGGAGACAACGTAAAGGTCAAAGCAGCTGGTGGCATTAGAAATAGTGATGATTTCTTAGCAATGGTAAGAGCCGGTGCAGACCGTATTGGCTGTAGTGCTGGTGTTAAAATAATTGAAGCTCTTAAACAGCGGATGCAAGATGACAACGTAACTACAATTGAGATTAATAGATAAATGACTGAAGCAAAATATAAAAAAATTGAAGCTATTTTAAAACAAAGAATTATCGATCAAACCTATCCTCTTAATAGTTTATTGCCAAAAGAAATTGAACTAGCTGCCGAATTCAACACAAGTCGCCCAACAATTAACCATGCAATTCACAATCTTGTTCAACAAGGATTCTTAGAGCAACGTAAACGATTAGGTACTATTGTTAAAAGAAACAAGATTGCACAAGAATTTACTCATGTAATACAAAGTTACAATCAAGAAATGGATGATAAGGGATTAAAAGCGAGAACTAAAATGATTTCTTTTGAGGAAATTGATCCTACTTCAGAAATACAAAGTGCCTTAAACTTATCTCCTTCTGACTCAGTCTTTAAATTAGTTAGACTAAGATATGTAGATACGGCTCCAATTGTTGAAGTAACTACTTATATTCCTACTAAACTTGTTCCAGATCTAAATAAAATAGATTTTTCACAAGCATCCTTATACGATGAACTTAGGAAAAGAAATTTACCGGTCACCCATGTCACAAGAAAATTAGAAGTGAAACAAGCTTCTTCAACTATATCGAAAACTTTAAAAATTAAAGAAAATGATCCTGTTTTTTATTTTCATAGTTATGGATATACAAAAAAGGATCAAAAAATAGAATACTCAATTGCCACTTATCGTGGAGATTTGAACTCGTTTATTATTGATCTTAATCTTAACTAAAAAGGATTGATTAAATCTTTTACTTTACTGCAAAAGTCTAATCAATCCTTTTATCATATTTCAAAATATTTAATTAAAGTAACTTTTCATAAGCATCTTCATACTTAGGAATATCACCAGCACCCATAAATACAACAACTGCATTCTTGTGCTTAGTTAAATCAGCGATGTTGTCTAAATCAATTACTTCTGAACCAGGAATATTATTTACTAAATCCTCACTTGAAATATCTCCACTTGCTTCACGAGCAGATGCATAGATAGGAGTAACATATGCTTTATCAACATCACGCAAAATTTCTTCAAAGTCCTTTTGGTATTTCTTAGTTCTTGAGAAAGTATGTGGTTGGAAAACTACCACTAATTCTTTATCTGGGAATTTTTGACGAGCAGCTTGAATAGTTGCACGCATTTCTGTTGGGTGGTGAGCATAATCATCAATTACGGAAACATCCCCAAAATCTTTTTCGGCAAAACGTCTTTTTGCACCCTTGAAAGTAAGTAGACCTTCCTTAATATCATCCATTGGAACTTTTTCAGTATAAGCAACTGCAATTACAGCAGTAGTGTTTAAAATGCTATGATCACCGAATAAGTGAATCTCAAAGCGACCAAGGTCTTTTCCATGTGCTAAAACATTAAATTTAGAGCCAGTAGTTGTCTTTTCAATATTAACTGCTTGAAAATCATCAGTGTCCTTGAAACCATAAGTATACTTAGGAATATCAGTCTTTAAGCTTTGCAAGCGCTTATCATCTCCCCAAACAAAGAGAGCCTTCTTAGTTTGATCAGCTGCAGTTTGAAAAGCACTAGTGTAATCATCTTGATCCTTAAAGTAATCAGGGTGATCAAAGTCAATGTTAGTCATAATTTGGTAATCTGGATGATATGCCAAGAAGTGACGACGGTATTCATCAGCTTCATAAACAAAGAAACGTGAGTCCTCTACTCCTTTACCGCGACCATCACCAATTAAGTATGATGTAGGAGCTACTTCACCTAAAACATGAGACAAGAGACTAGTTGTTGAAGTCTTACCGTGAGTACCGGATACCCCAATTGAAGTATGCATCTGTACAATTTCTTCAACTGTATCAGGGTAGCTTTGCCATTCAACATTTTTGTCTAAACATGCTGCTACTTCAGGATTATCTTGTTTAAAAGCATTCCCTTTAACAATTACTTGTTCTGCATTGCTCTTAATATTGGCCGGATCAAAATTTTTTACTTCAATACCAGCTTTTTCAAGAGGTACCTGAGTAAACGTATATTTTTCAATATCTGAACCTGCAACGTTATAACCTAGGTCATGTAAAACTAGAGCTAGGGATGCCATACCAGTTCCTTTAATACCAATGAACCAAATTTGTTTATTTTTGTCTAACATATTATTAATATCTCCATAGTTTATGCCAAAATATTCGCTTTAATTCTACCATTTTTAGCACAAAAAAAGAACATAACCCAGCGTTATGTTCTAATTAGAAAGTAGTTAGCTCATCCTCACTCCCTACTTTCTTTAATATTTATTAATCTGTAATAAACTATTTATCGAACCCTAAAATATTACGTCGTCTTAGATCATCAATCCACGCCATCAGCATTCTTATGTAGGTGATAACCCAAAATGGTAATCATCAAAAAAACTCCGCATATCTTTTATACTTGGCCGATAAGTGAGGCTATACCCCCCCCCAGAATTTCTGGAGGATTGGCTAGTATTTTGTACATATTGCACTTCATCATTACTATCTTGCTCCATTATTTTATTCACCATATATATCAAATAAAAAAACATTATTCTTACAGTTTTACTATATCACTTATGATGATTAAATAACATAATAAAGATAGGTATTATTCATAATTTTATGTTTATAGGTTAATAGCTTCAATTTATTAACACAATAGATAATTCCTTTTCTGTTATATGGCTTATCAAAAGAAGTTTAAAATTACACCAGCTTAATTTTAACCTAATAGCTTAGTGCCATGAACCTGTTTTATTTTTATTTGTTCAACAATTTTATTTATATTTGCCTTAGTAATTCCGCCACCAGGCAAAATTTCTATCTTATTTTTTGCCTGTTTGACTACTTCCTTTAAATGATCAAGTGTATGGGAGATTGGTTGATTTAATGGGCCACTATGAGTAAGAATACGCTTAACTCTATTTTGGGATAACCAATCAATGGCTTCTTTTTGTTCAGCATGTGTTAATTCATCAAATGCCATGTGCATCACCACTTCTAAGTCTCCAGCATGCGCTACTGAAAGCAATCTATTCATTGCCCTCTTATCTAAATGTTTTTCCCTAGTTAAACACCCGAAAGTAACCCCATCGACATTTAGTAAGCTGCATATTTGAATATCATTAATCATTATCTCTAGTTCATCCTCGTTATAGACAAAATTTCCACCACGAGGTCTAATCATTACAATTACGGGAACATCATGTTTATGTGCATACTCAACAGTCTTTTTAATTACGCCAAAAGAAGGTGTCGTCCCACCTACAGATAAGTCATTATTTAGTTCTATTCGATTAGCACCACGTTCAATCATCAAAGGTACGTTAGTAAAATTTTCGACACATACTTCTTTAATCAAAATTTATGTTTTTCTCCAATCTAAGATTGCTTCTACACCATAACTTACGACAAAACCCGAAATTCAGTTGAATTCCGGGTTTTATAATCGTTATTACTTAAGAGTATTATTTTAAAGACTAATTTGACCGCTAGCTAATAATTCATCACACTTAGTTGGTTCAAATTCATCGCCAGCTTTAAAGTCGTCAGGAACAACCATAATACCACGCTTTTGAGGAGCATGTGCTAAGCCTAATTCGCGTGCTGAACAAATCATACCGTATGAATCAACACCACGAAGTGCACCTGGCCAAATTTGTTGACCATTTGGCATTAAAGTACCAGGAAGTGCCACAACTACCATTTGGCCTTGAGCAATATTTGGAGCACCACAAACGATTTGATGTTCTTCACCATTCCCCACATCCACAGTAGTTACATGTAAGTGATCTGAATCTGGGTGTGCTTCACAAGTCTTAACGTAACCATAAACAAGAGTTGGCTTGCCAATTTCTAGCTTAGTATCAAAACCAGCTTCAGCAATTTTCTTGTTTAAAGCATCAACTAATTCTTGTGTTGGTTTAACTTCACCATTTGGTAACTTATCGTAGTCTAAAAAGCTACTTACGTTAAAGAAATTAAATCCAATAACTTCTCCATCCTCATTTTCAACTCTTGTAACTTGATTTTTTTCTGTGAATTTACTACGACCTTTATCTTGGTCCAAAATCACAATTAAAGTATCAGGGTAACTTGTTTTATTGGTAGAAATAATCATTTCTAGTAAATTTCCTTTCCTAGACTATTTGAGAGAGTTAAGGAAGTTTTCTACTTCTTCTTTAGTCTTTCTGTCCTTATTTACTAGTCTACCAATTTCTTTGCCATCTTGGTAGACAACAAAGCTAGGAATTCCAAAGATATTTAATTCTTTGGCTACATCAATTGATCCATCACGGTCAATCTTATAGAATTTTGCATCAGAATTATCTTTTTCAATTTGTGGTAAAAATGGGTCTAAGAAGCGGCAATCTGGGCACCATGTAGCTGAAAATAGTAATACTACTTTTCCATTTTTGGTAATTTCTTTTAACTTCTCAGGAGTTAATTCTTTAATTTCTTCCATTTATCTCACCTTTTCTTACTTTTTATAAGTTATAATTATTTTACATCCTTTTATTTCAAAAATCTAGTCTCAGATCTTTTAGCTTAAATTAAAAACAATCTACAATAAAAATATAGAAAGAAGGTATTAAAATAATGGTTGATATGAATAAGGAATTACTCCATGCCGGTTATCGATTACACTTAGTTTTTGACGAAATGGTTCAAGATATTAGAAAAGATCCTGATAATTGGATTATGATTATTGAAAAAAATATTGACCAAATTTCCTCATTAATTTCTGAATATCATAAAATCGCAGCTACAATTACTACCAATACTCGAAAAAATGGGCTACCTGTCCACTTAAAATCAGCTTCAGATGATACCTTAAAAGTGATGGACGGATTTAATGATGAGATTCTTACTTTTGACAATTTTGTCGAAAACAGTGACCATATCAAAGCCTTTACCAAATTTTTTAGGGCGGTCAATTATACAAACGAATTACTTCTAGAATTAAAATTGCAAAACAAATAATTAGACTAAAAAAGTGCCTAGGATTAAATTTTCCTAAGCACTTTTTTGTCTTTTCAAAATATTTTTAGCAATTTATTTTACAAAATATGCATGCAAGCAGTAAATTGGATTACCCTTAGCTGCAAATTTATGTTCATATTCAGTCTCAACATTTCTTTCAAAAATTTCATCATCTGCGTGATGTAAATCTAGACTCACATAATCAAATTTCATTCCATAATTGTTAAGACTAACTAAACTGTATTCAAACAATCCTCGATTATCTGTCTTAAATTCTAAATGTCCTTCTGGCTTTAAAATTTGACGATACTTATCTAAAAAGCTCTTATAAGTTAATCTACGCTTTTCATGACGTGTCTTTGGCCAAGGATCAGAAAAGTTTAAATAAACAATGTCTACGCTGTTTTCTGGTAAATACATTGCAATATTAGCAGCGTCTGCACACATTAATTGCAAGTTATCGATCTTTTCTTCAAGCTTAGTTCTTAAAATCATCCCTGCAGCTGTTGTTTGAAGTTCTACTCCAATAAAATTCATCTCAGGGTGTTCTTTAGCTAAAGTAGTAATAAACTGACCTTTTCCGGAACCAATTTCAATTGCTAAAGGCTTAGAAAAATCATCGAATCTTTCTTCCCAGTTAATTTTCTTATCTGGATCTGGCTCATTTAAAATTGCTTCTGGATGTTCAGCTACTAATTTTTGAGCCCAAGGTTTATTTCTTAATCTCATTTTTTCACAACCTAATATCTAACTTTTTTAAATAACTGTTCAATTTTACTTGGTAAATAAAAATATAGCAATAAGAATGTTAAGGCAAGTAAAGCAATAATTCCACCAAATGCTTCTAATTTTTGTGGAGAAAAGATTATTATTGCCAAACTAATTAATCCCCATTCAAGTAACATTCCCTTTTGTAGAACTTTTCTTAGTGCCTGTCCTCTAGAAGCAAATGGAATTGGCATTACATGATACATCATATTATGCTCATACACTGTTCCTAAAGGAATCAATTGATAAAGTGTTAAGAAAATTATCAAAGCACCAGTACCAATTGCCCAACCTGCATCTTGTAAGCAGGCAATTAATAAAATTGAAAAAAGAATCATTCTAATCAATAAATTACTGTACTCTGGATCTCGCAATACTACTCTTTGGTAAATAAAAGTATTGGGCGTTTGATCAGTCGTTTTAATTAAGAAGTCTAAATATTTTCTTCTAGAAATTCGAACTTTCTTATCTGGTACATCAGTAAACATACTATAGAAATTATTCAGTAAGTCTACTCTTCTTTCTTCATAATCCAGTGCCTTGTACCAATCAAACATCTTTCCTTGAGGTAAGTAATCTACTCCAACCCACGAAGCAATTGCCACTGTAGTATAAATAATTGGATTAGGATAAGGTCCTAGAAAAGAAAGATATAAGATTAGAAAGTTAATTCCTAGATATAGCCAAGTATTGTAATAATCATATTTGTTAAAATAAAAACTTCTAACGATCAATTTAAATTGAACATTCTTACTGACAATCAAACCAATCACAATAAAAATCAGGCCACCAATTGAAAAGCCAGCTCTCATCGTTGCAAAGGGCAATAAAATTCCTGATACCAGAATAATCAAAACAACAGGCAAGAGCATATTATGTAAATAGAGTGGCTTAAAATAAGCTTTCATTTTATTATCCTGATTAAAAAGAAAATGTTCATCTGCCCGATCAAATAAAGTAGCAAAGTGACCAACTCCCAAAGTTGCAGTCCAAATTAAGGCTAGGAGTGGCTTGTAAAACCAAAGATTATTTGGCCATTTTTTAATATTTTGCGCATACCAAAACATTAAGGCTCCAAATAGAAAAATCAAAGCCAAGATAAAAAAGTCGTTAAAAACTAAAGTCAGATAATGCATCTGTTTTTTGAAGTTTTTATTGAGTCTACTTTTAATTAAATCAGTCATGCTTCTTCACCGTTTCCTGATTTAAAATTTGATATAAACGATCAAATGAATCGCTTGGCTTTAATCCATAAAACTGTCTAATTTCATTTAAACTACCTTCAGTTTCAATCGTGCCATTATTTAAGACAGCAAATGTTTGAACAGCTTCTTGTGCTTCAGCCAAAACATGAGTAGTCATTAAAACCATCTTTTGATCAGCAACAGCTTCTTTAACTAAATCAATAAAATTAGCTACTGCTAAGGGATCAAGACCAGTAAATGGTTCATCTATTACCAACAAGTCCGCATTTGCTAAAAAGCTAGTTACAATCATTACCTTTTGCTTCATCCCTTTAGAAAAGTTAATTGGAAGCCAATCCAGCTTATTTTCTAAACGAAACATTTTGCATAATTCTTTTGCTCGTGCCCAAGCTTGATCATGATCCAAATCATAGGTAAGCATTACTAACTCTAAATGCTCTTTCAAAGTTAATTCTGGATATAAAATTGGGGTTTCTGGAATATAAGCGACCATTTTTTTAAATTCAGCAGGATTTTCGGTTAAGCTTACACCGTTCAAAATTATCTTGCCCTTTTGCATTCTTAATAATCCAAGTAAGTGCTTAATTGTTGTTGATTTACCAGCACCATTTAGTCCAATTAAACCTACAGCTTGTCCAGGTTCAATTGTTAAATTTACATTTTTAATGACATTAATCCCAGAGTATCCTCCAGTTAAATTTTCAATTTTAAGTGCCATTACTTTTTCCTCTCTACTGCAATAAGATACATATTTATGATAGCATGAACATAAGTTAAACTAAATTTTCTTTTCATTAAGAAAGGGGTCTTATCATGACAGAATTAGAAAAGGATTGTTTATTTTGTAAAATCATTAGAGGAGAAATTCCTTCTTACACAGTTTTTGAAAACGATGATGTCAAAGCTTTTCTTGATATTTCTCAAGTAACTAAAGGACATACTCTCATTATTCCTAAGAAGCACTTGGTTAACTTCTTTGACTACAGCCAAGAAGATGCTGCTAGATTTTTACAATATATCCCTGTTATTGCCCAAGCAATTAAGAAGTCTGATCCAACTATTAAAGGATTGAATGTTGAGGTGAACAATGGTGAAATCGCTGGACAAGTTGTAATGCATTCACATATTC